>CAYMXD010000449.1:0-2679 GCA_964394095.1 uncultured Mesohalobacter sp.
GGATGCTGTTGTTAAATTAATAAATTGACACATTATCGTATTGCTACATTTTCAAATTAACTCATTTTCAAATCTTCAAATTATTTCTATGGAAGCTGTTGATACTGTCGATTCTTTGGATGCTATTGTTGCTATTGATGCTGATGATGCTGATTGATTCTGTTATTGCTATGGTTTCTGTGGTAGCTATTGATATTTCAACTTATCACATTGTTACATTAATACATTGGTACATTAACAGAACATACATTTTCAAATTAACTCATTTTCAAATTTTCAAATTAGAGCTATGGTTTCCATATTTTTAGTTTATTCAATCCTACACAATTAGCTTAAATTGTTATCACTTCAAATTCAGAATGTTGTTGTAGGAACTGGAGTTATTTAAAATAGTTATAGCTTCTTTAATTACCTCAGCGTTTTTTAAATTGTGTTCGTAAACACCTTCATCGTAAGCATAATGCTTGATGATTTGATCGGTTAAGAGTGTAGAAATCTGGGTTTTATAGGTATTGAATAGGTTCATTTTTTCATCTTTCAACTCATCTTTCAAATCTTCTAAGGTCTCTAGAAATTTTTTATTCAGATTATCTTCTTCAGCCGATACAATCAAAGATTTTAATTCATCATCCGTTTTAGTTTTAAGGGTGTAATTTCGGTCTTCAACATAATCTATAAAGTTTTTGTAGATGTTGTCATCCACTTCAAAAGTTTTCCAATCTATATCCGGGTTTTCATTGGCAAATTTTGTGGCAAAATCTAAAATGATAAGGTCATCAATAAGTGTCTGCGTAAAATCGCTAATTTGTTCTGCATCTACTTCTATATCGGGTTTTATGCCTCCACCATCATACACTGTTCGCCCGTTTTGGGTTTGAAAGGCTTTCGAGTTAGCTGAAGATTTCCTAATTGACTCTCCGTCTAGATATTCCAAAGCCTGAATACCGCGGCCGCTGGGCAAAAAGTATCTTGATATTGTGATTTTTACCTGTGTCCCATATTTTAAGGGTTTTGGTCGTTGTACCAGTCCCTTCCCAAAACTTCTGGCGCCAACTATCACTGCTCTGTCTAAATCCTGTAAACTGCCCGAGACAATTTCACTGGCTGAGGCACTTCTTTCGTTGATTAAAACTACCAGAGGCATTTCAGTATCAATAGGTTCCTTTTTTGTAGAATAGGTTTGATTGTAATTCTCTATTTTAGATTTTGTATAAACGATAAGTTGGTCTTTTGGTAAAAATATATTACTCACATTCACGGCCTCAGAAAGCAATCCACCCGGATTTTTTCGCAAATCTAGGATAAGCTTTTCAGCACCTTTTCCTTTAATTCTAATAAGGCTAATGCCACATCTTTTGAAGCTGTATTTGTAAACTTACTCAAAACAATAAAGCCTGTTTTATCATCGGCCATGCCGTAGAAGGGAACTGCAGTCGGTTTGCTAAGGCTTCGTTTTAACACAATATTTTCAGTCTGACCATTCCTTTTTATTTGGAGATTAACTGAAGTGTTTGGTGACCCGTTGAGTACGTCTCCTAAATTGGTTTTAAAGTTTTCTATAGACGACCCGTCAATACTTACAATTTCATCGGCGATTTTCAAGCCTGATTTGTCTGCTGCAAAATCTTTGGTGATGTCGGTTACCACAACTTTGTCTGATACATTCTGAAGCTCCAAGCCCAGCTTGGTATAGCTTGCAGAACGATTTATACGTGCATCCTCTACATCCTGTTCATTGTAAAAATTAGTGTAGGGATCTAAATCGTTTAGCATATTGGTGATAGCTGTATCCATCAATTCTGCCGGATTTACCTCATCCACATAATTCATGTTGATTTCTTTATAAAGTGCCGTAAATATTTCAATCTGTTTGGCAATTTCAAAAAAATCTGATTTGTAAGCGGTATAACTGCTCAATAATAAAGCTGAAATTACTGTTAGGGCGATGTATTTTATTTTTTTCATATTGATGCTTTAGATACTGTTGATATTGTTGATGCTGTTGATTCTATGGATTCTATTGTTGCTATGGTTGCTGTTGTTACTGTTGATGCTATGGTTTGTATTGTTGCTATGGTTACTGTTTATGCTATTCTGTTTTTACTGCACTTGTCGTAGCATGTCATTCTGAAAAATGCTACCTGTCATTCTGAAAAACGCGACATAGGAGCGTTTGTTCAGAATCTTGGTTTTTTTGCTCTACCATCACTATTGTTGCTATGGTTACTGTTGATACTGATCGTTGCTATGGACGCAGTTTTTCCTGTTGCTAAATTTTTAAATTATCAAATTATTACATTATTACATTTTCACATTAGTACATTGTTAAATTAAAAAGAACATACATTTTCAAATTGTCGAATCTTCAAATTTTCAAATTGATCCTATGGATTCTATTGATGCTGTTGATACTATTGTTACTATTGTTTCTATTGTTGCTGTTGTTGCTATGGATTCTATTGATTCTGTTGATACTGATTGATTTTATTGTTGCTGATTGATACTGTTGTTACTGTCGTTACTATGGTTTCTATGGTTTCTGTTGTAGTTATTGATATTTCAACTTATCACATTTTTACAATATTACATTACCACATTGTTAAATTAAAAGAACATACATTTTCAAATTGTCGAATTTTCAAATTTCCAAATTGATCCTATGGATGCTATTGATTCTAT
>CAYMXD010000450.1:0-2678 GCA_964394095.1 uncultured Mesohalobacter sp.
AAAAAATAAATACCTTTACACCACCATGGGATGCCAAAAGCTCGATACTGATTTTAGTCATGTTTTGGAGATCATACACTCTGGAAAAAGGGGCTATGGCGAAAAAAAATGCGTAAACTACTATCCTTTTGGACTTAAACACAAGGGATACAATAATGTAACCACAGGCAACGTAAACTCTGTGGCGAGTAAGTTTAAATATAATGGTATTGAGCTTGAAGAAAGTTTAGGTTTAAATCTTTACGAAATGGAACTTCGCCTGTACGATCCGGCAATTGCAAGGTGGAATGCTATTGATCCGGTGACACATTTTAAATATTCAACATATTCAGCATTTGATAATAATCCAATTTATTGGGCTGACCCGAGCGGAGCAAACTCTAAATCATTTCTTATGGATATTTTTAATCGATCATCAAATGATGAAAACTGGACAAATGATGGTAGTGGTGTTTTTGTTAGTGATACCGGTCAAACTGCTCAGTGTGATGATTGTCCTAACTTAAAAGGTGGAGATTTCAATGGAAAGTCATTTAATGAAATACAAGAAATAGACATTCAAAATTTTGGGTTTAGAGAGAAAGTAAGTAAAGAGCATTTTACTCCTAGGGAATTTTCTGGTAGTAGTAGCGCTTATATAGCGAGTTTCATAGACTTACTAGAACAATCTATGGAGTTAAAGACTAGAACAGCAATAATCTTAGGAGTTTCAGAAGGAAAAGTTATTAATATTTTAAAGAATTTAGCAAAAGGTAAATTACCTAAGGTTGATTATAAAAAATTAATTTCCTTAAGCACAATAGTACAATATACAGTAGGTTTTAAGCTTTTATATAGATGCTCAAAATGATAAACAAAATATTAAATTACTTGGGGAAATAGTTAATAGCTTGTACAGCACTGGTAATACAGAAGGTGTTTTTGTGGTAAAAACAACCACTATAAATGGTGTTTGGCCGGCAGTAGGCAGACGAACTCGAACTAATTTTTACGACGCATCAAATCAAGAGCATTTAGGCACAATTGTTAATTAAAAAAGACCAATGATAAGTAAATTTTCTAAATATTTTTATGTATTCCTGTTAATATCATTAATTTTTTTAATATGTATTACTGATTTAGAATGTTTAAACTATATATTCTTTCCATTTGAGAATATCTTATTAAACATAGCATTTTACACTCTAATTGTTTTAATACCTAAAATAATAAACTTTAAAATATATTTAATCTATCTCATAATTATAAATTTTGCATTAATTTTTATTAATATAAAGGGTTGTATTTGATATTAGAAAAAAACCCGATCGCTCAGACTTGCAGTCCGAGATTAAAAAGTCAAAAACCACCTTTATCGAGGTGGTTTTTTATGCCTTAAAGCGAAGCCACATTTTTTTAAAAGACGAGTAAAACCATACTTAAATAAAAAATAAATACCTTTACACCACCATGGGATGCCAAAAGCTCGATTCTGATTTTTGTAATGTTTTGGAGATAATAGACTCTAAAAAAAGGGGCTACGGCGAAAAAAAATGCGTTAGTTATTACCCATTTGGTCTTGAACATAAAGGTTACAATTACGTCATCAACGGCCAGCATTACCCCTATGGCTACAATAGCAAAGAAGAAAACCACGAGTTTGGTTTAGAATGGCTGGATTTTGGGGCTAGGAATTATGATGCTTCTTTAGGGCGTTGGATGAACTTAGACCCACTGGCAGAACTCATGAGACGACACTCGCCGTATAATTATGCGTTTGATAATCCGGTGTATTTTATAGATCCGGATGGGCGGGCACCTGAGGGCATGGAAGATAGCTATGGGAATAGCATGTCATCTGCGGCGGTAGACTATTCTGGTGGTCTGATTGCTGGAGTAGATGAAAATGGAAACGACACAACCGCGTTGCATGTGGATAATGAGGCTAATAGGAATGCTGTAAGTCAACAAAGCCAAGGAAATGGAGGTGGCGGTAATTGCTGTAATTGGGGAAAAGTGTTTGAACAGCAAGGCAAGTCAATACAAAAACTTAAAAATTCAATTGGCTCAAGCAGTGAATCAAATACAACTTTTAATGAATCTAATACGAGTTTAACCTCACAAACTAAAAGTTTTTTAGGATTAGCGGGTCGTGGGCTTTCTCTTGGTTCTATGACGCTTGCATTAAATTCAAAAAGTATTTCAAAAACGATGGAAATTGTAGTTAGTAATGGCAAATGGCATATATACTCTAAGCAATCTCTTGGAATTACAAGTTCTACATCTACATATTTAAAATATTTTGGCAGGACAGCAGGCGCAGCTTCAATTTTCTTTAATTATACAGATTATAAAGCAGGGAAAATAACTGGAAACAAATTCGGCATAGATACCAGTTTTGCTGCTTATGGGATGTACGGGGGCCCTTTTGGATTGTTTTTATCAGGTATGTATTATGTGTTTGATTTTTTTGTTCCTTATGAAGTTAGAATGGAAAATGCTAAACAAAAAGGTGAGGCAATTCGAAAAGATCTTAATAATGGAGTTCCAGTAAGGGAAATAATAAAAAAGTATTCATGTTTTGTAAAAGGAACAAAAGTTTTAATGGCAGACAAATCTGAAAAGAATATAGAAGATATAGTTCTTGGAGATAAAATAATGAGCTTGAATATGATTACTAGAGAATTAGAACCTGATCA
>CAYMXD010000451.1:0-2675 GCA_964394095.1 uncultured Mesohalobacter sp.
GTAAACCGTATCGGTTGGATAAATTATTAAACCATCATTTTTGAGGACTTTTACTATTTTCTTGATTTCTTTTTCAGATGGGTTTTCGTCGTATAATTTTATAAGTTTTGCCATAGTTCTTTGTTTTTATTCTGGATATTCGACTCTAAGATGATAAATATTCTTCAATTTACCCTTTAGTATTTTTTTGATTTGTTCGATTTCCCTAAAGGTAATATCAGCATTTAAAAACTGACGCTCTTCAACTTGTTTATCTATGATTTTTTCTACAAAATTATTAATTATTTTAGTATTAGGTTCTTTCAGACTTTTACTTGCTGCTTCTACGCTGTCACACATCATCAGGATGGCTGTTTCTTTGTTGAAGGGTTTTGGGCCGGGGTATCTAAATTTACTTTCGTCAACCTCATCACCATCAATTTCAGATTGCTTTTTATAAAAGAAAAACACCAAAGATGTGCCGTGATGTGTTCTAATGAAATCGATAATTCTATCCGGTAAGTTATTTTTTTTAGCAATTTCTATCCCAATGGCTCTATGATCGATAATAATAGATGCACTTTCTACAGGTTCGATATCGTCATGTGGTGAAACTGAAGTTTTTTGATTTTCTGTAAAGTAAGTGGGTTGCTTCATTTTTCCTATGTCATGGTACAAGCCTCCTACTCTAACTAATAAGGTGTTCGCACCAATTTCACTGGCACAGGCTTCAGCAAGATTGGCCACATTAAGGGAATGGTGAAAAGTTCCGGGGGCGTTTTCAGCCAGTTCCTTGAGCAATTTGGAATTAGTATCTGAAAGTTCCAATAAAGACAAATCTGAAATGAGTCCAAAAACTTTTTCGTAGCTGTATATTAAAGGCTGAACAAATAATAAACCTACTCCAGACAACAAAAACAAAAGAAACATATTGATGTCTATTTCATATATACTGCCTTCCTGTATTAAATTAAACGCTAAATAAGAAAACACATAAACCAGCGTAATCTGAAAAACAGATATAAAAAGATTTGCCCGCTTGTAAAGTTCAGACACTGTTAGTATAGTAACAATTCCTGCAATGATTTGTAAAAACATGTACTCAAAACTATTTGGAACTATAAATCCTAAGATAAGTACCGTAATGACATGCGAAAACAATCCTAATCTCGGGTCAAAAAATGCTTTTATTGTTAATGGTAATATACAGATTGGAACTAAATAAATATAATCCTGTTCAAAATGCAACACCAATAAAGACAGACCGATTACAAATAACACATTAAAAAATATGAAGGTTACTTTATTATTGTCCTCATAAATATCCTCCCTGTATTTCTTAATAAATAAAAGCAACATAAGAAGTGCAAGCGAAACCAATAAAACATATCCAACTATTACAGTATTGAAAGAAGTATCATCCCAGTCTTGACTTTCATATTCCTTTCTCAATGAAATTAGTTTTTGGTATTTGTCATCATCTACAATTTCTCCTTTACTTATAACCTTACTTCCTTTTTTTACAGTTCCTCTTGCTGAAGAAATATTACTTAGGCTTTGTTCGAGGCTTTTTTGTGTTAATTCTTCATTAAAAAACACATTAACTTCTGCATGTTTAAAAAATAGGGTTGTAATCTCATCTTTATAAGCTTGAAATTGACTCTCGTTAACTGCTTCGTTTACAAATGACTTGAGATTTTCTTGCTTAGAAATGGCAGATAATAATATTTCCTTTACTTGTGCGCCTTCTTTAAGCAAAACCACTTTATCTTCCGGATAGCGATCTTCGTCTATTCTTAAACCATATTCATAAAGTTTTTCAAATAAGGAATTGAGGTATTTTTGTAATTCCTCTTCTTCAATACTATACAGGGAGTCCTGCGTGAATTTTTTTTCTACATTTTTCTCAAAATCAGATTTAATCCTCTCGTAAATGGCTGCATTATAATTATAATATGGCGAGTGGTTATCTTTAATCTCCTTCCTTTCCGCCTTTAACTCTTCATCAGATTTTAGAATAGAATAATCAAAGGGAGCATATAGATTATCATAAGACCATGGCGTATTTTTATCGATATCATACTTGAATTTATACCCCTTGGGGAAAAAATATACTATAAGGAAGACCGTTAGCAATACCAGGAATATCTTATAGATATTAGCTTGATTTTTGTATAAAAATTGTAAAACCTTTTTCAAGACATAAGTTTTAAGCTAAAATAAGAGTTTTTTAAATAACACTTTAAAAATTATCTTAAACTTGAAAAAAATGTTAAATCTGTACCTTAGAGATGTAGGTAATAAGTTTTTAAATAAATTTAAATAAAAAACATGAATTATATCAACACAAATTCTAGAGAAAACAGTACCAAAGTTAGTCTATACTACGAAGATTATGGCAAAGGTCAGCCCATTATACTCATTCATGGTTGGCCATTAAGTCATAGAATGTGGGATTCTCAAATAGAAATTCTGGTGAAAGCGGGATTTAGAGTAATAGCTTATGACAGAAGAGGTTTTGGCCAAAGTTCAAAACCTTATGCTGGCTATAACTATAATACCATGGCAAACGACTTAAATGACTTAGTACAAGCATTGAACCTAAAAAAAGTTATTTTATGTGGATTTTCGATGGGTGGTGGCGAAGTTGCCAGATATATTGGCAAATACGGAACAGACAACGTAGATAAAGCCAT
>CAYMXD010000452.1:0-2665 GCA_964394095.1 uncultured Mesohalobacter sp.
TTAAAGCTTTTAGTCATATTAACAAAGTACCTAAATCAAATTCTTTTAAACCTGAAGGGTACCTATCATTATAATAATCAAAAAGAAATTCTTAAAGACTTAGAATTTTTAAGTTTGGTGTCCACAAAGTTTCTGCTTGGTCCCAACTTAGCAGTGTATCAATTTACCAACGAAACTCTAATTGCGGTCTCTTTTAATTTGAATATAGAATTAATATTATATTTGTATTGACATCTTACCTTCAATATTAATAAGAATGACTAAAATAAAATTTAAGAAGAAGAAGTATTATCTCAACCTGTTTATAGGTGTTCTTTGGCTTATAATTGGAGCTGTAATTCCGGTTATAAATGGGGAATTCAACGTGTTTGATTATATTTATACCGCCTGTGGAGTATTGCTTTTATCTATTTTTTTATACGACTTTAAACACCAATACTTAATCATTGAAAATCAAACTATTCAGAAAAACTTCCTTTATGGCGGCTGGAATAGAAAAATTAAGTTTGATGATATAACATCAATTGAAAAGACCTATCTGAACTATACGATAAGGACGAAATCCCATCAACTACAAATCAATACGGATTTGATTGAAGAAACCTCCTATAAAGAGCTGAAATCCATTTTAAAAAGTTTAGATTTACCAGAAGACCAAAAACCTGCTTTTGTTTGAATATCTATAAGAAAACGCATCATGAAAAAACTATTAATATCCTTGTTCATTAGTGTATTTATCATGGCATGTAGCGATGATGATACTGTCATTACCCCTGAAAGTAATGAACTTGCTTTACAACAAGTAGCAGAAGAGAACCCCAACACTGCTGTCTGGGTAGCTCGGGAGGACATGAAATCCAGAAATGGAGACGATATGGGGTATGGTGCCCTATTAAACCCGAATTCCGATAAACTGCTTATTTTTTTAGACGGTGGCGGCGCTTGTTTTAACGAATTGACCTGTGCTTTTAATTTAAGCAGTTTTAATGAAGATGATTTTAATGATAGAATTAATAGTGAAACTTCTTTGATTTTAAACCGAAACAATCCGGAAAATCAATTTGCGGAATGGAATTTTATTTTTGTGCCCTATGCTACAGGAGATGTGCATGCCGGGAGTAATGCTTCAGCGCAGGTTCCTAATGGAGGACCAAATGGACAAGCTATGCTAGGGAGAAACAACATTACAATTATTCTCAATGACCTGAAAACCTATTTTGACAATAATGGCGGATTATCTGAAGTGGTCTTAGCGGGCTCAAGTGCCGGTGGCTTTGGCGTCATGCCTAATTACTTTCAGTTGAAATCTATTCTTGCTACAAATGTACCAACCACTGCAATAGTCGATGCCGGTCAGGTATTTTTAGATAATTCGCTTCTTACGCCTTGTTTAGTCAACCAGTGGGAATCACTTTGGAACATAAGTGGCAGTTTTCCGTCAGATTTAAATATGATTGTTCAAAATGACTACGACTACGATATCCAAAAAGTGTACGAGTATTCTTCCCTAAAATATCCCGAAGATAATTTTGGGTTTTTGAGTTATTATGAAGATGGCACCAATACTTTTTTCTACGGGTTTGGTCAAGATGACTGTGCCTATCCACCGGCCGGTCCGGTAAGTGGAGCCAGTTTTAAAAATGGGCTATTAGACTTGCAAAATGATCTGCTGGGCAACCTTAGCAATTGGAAGGTTTTCTATAAAAATGGGACGTCTCATGTGTTTCTCAGTGACTCAGAATTTGACCAGACGATCAACGGCACGACCTTGAACCAATGGCTGGAAGACCTGCGCCAAGGAACAGCGATAGATTTATTGGAGTAAAATTAGGTCTAACCCGAAAGGTCTTTGAGGACCTTTTGGGTTTATTCTTGTGTTCAAGCATCAATTTTTAAAACCATTTTAGTATTATAATTAAATTTGCGTCATTCATTTTGAATTGAAACTAAAACTATAATTTTGAAGTATTCAAGAACACCTTTAATAGCTGAAGAGATGTATCATATTTACAACAGAGCTGTTGGAAGTGAAATTCTCTTTAAATCTGATAAAAATTATCAATATTTCTTATCTAAATATGACAAATATATTTCGCCAATAGCTGATACATTTTGCTATTGTTTATTGCCAAATCATTTTCATTTACTATTAAGAATCAAAGACTTGAATTCTTTATCAATAGTTTTTCAAATAAACGATGCTTACTCAAATAATCAAATATCACAACAATTTAGCAATTTATTTAATGCCTACTCTAAAGCTTATAATAAAGAAAATGGAAGGTTAGGTAGTTTATTTATGAAACCATTTAAAAGAAAGCAAATTAAAGATGAAAAATATTTAAAAAAAGTTGTTCATTATATCCACTACAACCCCGTTAAAGCATCGATCGCTGAAAAACCAGAAGACTGGAAATATTCTTCTTACAAATCAATAATCGTCAACAAAGAAACAAAACTTAACAGACAGGAAGTTATTAGTTGGTTTGATGATATTCAGAATTTTATTTCTTGTCATTCAATACCACCGAGTGAAAGCGGAATAGATCATTTTTTATAATTTACTAACCCGAAAGGTCTTTGAGGACCTTTTGGGTTTAATCTTGTACCAAAGCTTAGATTATCCATAAAGCATTGAAGACCTAAAAGGTTTAAAAACTGTACT
>CAYMXD010000453.1:0-2655 GCA_964394095.1 uncultured Mesohalobacter sp.
GTCTATATCCTAACCCAACTTCTGATGGTATATTCAGCATCAAAACCCCAAATTTGAGTGGTGAGGTTAATATTGAAATCACTAACTTACTTGGGCAGCAGGTTTACAAGCAGGAATTGTCAGTTGAAAGCCAGCAGGTGAATGTGAATGCTGAAAATCTTTCAGCCGGGGTTTATATTGTTGAATTGCTTCACGGTAAAAAAACATTTGTTTCAAAACTAATTGTGAAATAGAATTCGATAGGAATTTTAGAATGGAGTTTTAATTATCAAAAACGAATTATATCTTAAAAGTTTAATTTTATCTAAAAAATAAATTATTTTTATCCTGAAATGATAACGATAATCTAATGAAATTCTACTTTAAGTATTTGTTTATTTGCATAACTACAGCCTTAATTTTCTCATGTTCAGTTGAAACTGAAACACATACTGTTAAAACTCCAATTTTAGAGTTAAACGCCACGGGGCCATTATTTGAAGGTTCTAATACGGCAACAGCCACTTGGAAATATAGTCTTGAAGAACTCTTTCCTGAATTAGATGACGAAATCCTTGTCGAAAATGCTCGAGTTACTTCGATAAAGATGATTCCAAAACCTGATGTGAATTATCCTGATATGGGAAAGGTCGTTATGGAGATGAAACCAAAAGAAACCAATATGCTTAGGATAGGTTTACTGGAAACTAAATTTAATAACGATAAAACCAATAGTCTAAGCGTTGCCGCCGTGCAGCAAGATTTTGGGAAAGCCCTTAAAAACGGACGCCTCACCTTTGTCGCCGATTTTGATTTGCTTGAAGAGGATTATTATGATGACCTCAACTTCGACCTTATTGTCACCTTTAAAATATTCACAAGAAAATAATACCATAAATACTATAGAAATGAAAAATACAGTTTACATCATCGTTTTTTGCTTAATGTCCTCTATTGGTTTTTCCCAAGATGCAGATGCTATTGTTGGTGTGTGGAAACCCAGTAATGGGAAAGTATATGTAAAAATAGACAAGATTGATGATAAATATTACGGTAAAATTGTTTGGTTAAAAGAACCTAAGGATCCTGACACCGGAGAGCCCAAAACCGATAAAAACAACCCCGATGAAAGCATGCAGGATGTGCCTTTGCGCGGTTATAGAATGCTAAAAGATTTTGAATACAAAGGCGATGGTGTATGGGAGGAAGGAACCATTTACGATCCGCAAAATGGGACCACTTACGATTGCGTCATCAATCTTAAGGACGAAAATACGATGGATATCCGTGGCTACGTCGGGATGAAAACCTTTGGCCGAACAGACACCTGGAAAAGACTTCAAAAGAAAAAGAAATAAGATGAAATTTTCAATTTGCTCTATTCTTGTATTGATGCTTTTTGGAGGTTTTCAACTCAGTTTTGCTCAGGAAGACGGTGAAGAAGAGGAAGATTATAGTATTTATGAGGATTTTGAAACTGTAGACGATACACCCGTAAAAAACTATGCAAAACCCAGCATCTCGGGCATGAGTCCACAACGATTTTTGAGTATAGGTTTTGATGCTCAAATGCCGTATCGGTATGAGTTTTCTGATGTGCGTTTTCCCCAATCTAATCCGGGAAGTGGTTACGATGTAGAAGAAGAACACCCAACAATCAACGAAACAGGACGCGCCGAATTTACCGGTGGTTTTCGCTTTGGGTCTAATATCCCTATCATTTCTAAAAACAGTTTTGTATGGCAGTCGGGCATCAATTTTATGGATACCCGATATAATATTTCTGAAAGTTTAAATTCACCCAGGCAGCCTGTTACTTTACCTGATGGCACTGAGGCCAGGAGCCTTGGTCGCATACTTAATGAGGATGGTCTGCGTAATCTTAACTGGACCAATACGTTCTTTTTTCCTTTAAATGAAAAGGACTTTATTGTGTTTCAAGGGCAAATGGATTTGAGCGGGAATTACGATCTTGATGAGTTTCAACCTCTACATACGATTCGTTATAGTGCGGCTGCTGTATATGGTAAACGTGTTAACGATTATTACCGTTGGGGAATTGGGATATCCAGAACCTATAGAGTTGGTCACCTGAATTATGTCCCGGTGATCATGTACGACTGGACCTCCAAAAGCCGAAAATGGGGCACAGAGATTTTATTTCCGGCAAGAGCCTACGTGAGGTATAACATCAATCCGAATTCATTATTGCTTACCGGCTTTGACCTCGAAGGCCAAAGTTATCGTATTGATGACTATTCGGTAGATGGCAATTCATTCGAAATAAGAAGAGGGGAGGTTCGTCCTAAAATAGAGTTTCAGACTAAGCTTGTGGGTTATTTTTGGCTGAGTGTGCAGGCGGGTTACCGTTGGGACTGGTCTTATGATGCCGATCAATTGGACGGGAATAATGATTTCTTTAGAGGCTTTTTTGGTGAACAGGAGTTTGCTATGGTGAATAATCTGGATAATCCTTTATTCTTTAATATTGGAATCAATTTTGTGAGTCCATAGATAAATACTTTTCTTTAGTTTTATAATTGACTTAGGCAACTTACTTAATACAAAAAAAATATTATTGAAATAGTACTGATATTAAATAAAATGCATATCATCAACGTATTAACTTATGTTTTTGAGTAGGGATTAGCTTTACCACAGAGAACCACAAAGGTA
>CAYMXD010000454.1:0-933 GCA_964394095.1 uncultured Mesohalobacter sp.
CAATAAATTTGGACTGGTAAACGGATTTGATGCATCTAATAGTAAAACCTTGTCATTAGAAAGTTCAACACCACTTATGATATAATTAAAGTCTGTAGTAGAAGCTGCATTATTAGGAATACCGTTATTTATTGTGCTCACCAAAACAGGATGGGCATTGACGCCTGCGTATCTTAACATGGCTGTAAGCATAAGATTAATGTCTGCAATATTTCCTCTTCTTTCCTTATAAACATTTCGAAGCTTATCAGAAGCATAAATACTTACATAATCGTTCCAGGTCATGTGATTTTTTACAAAATTGAGTAGTCTCATAATCTTTTCTTCCTGAGAAGAAGATTCTTGAATGATGGGGTCTATGTCTTCTTCAAAATATTTTCTACGGTCAAGTTCTACTCCAAAAGATTCAGATTTTTGCAATCGTAGACTAACCTCTTCCCAGTTTGTAGTAAATTGTTTTACGTTGTTTGTAGAGGGGTCTTTAAAGAATGAAAGCTCGTGTTTTATTGAAGTTATAAAGTTAGTGTGATTATTAACAAAGGCTTCATCCTTTAATTTTGGAACTTCTTTAGCAACATAGCTATACTTTGCAGCTTTTGCTGTTGCTGTGCCAACAGATGAATTGAGCGAAGATCCGTTTCCGTAAACATTTTTCCCTCTATTATCCATTCTAAAACTTATATCAATCATGGTACTTTCCAAATTCTTATTTATGGTGTGGTAACCTTTTGCTCTTTCGTTATAGCCAAAGTATTCCGGGATGATAAGTTGATATTCGGAATAGTTAACCGGTATTTCATCCTGAAATCTCCATTCCGGAAGCTCATCTATGTTTGGAGATTGATAGGTATATTTATATTCAATTACAGAACCAGGTTTGAGATTAGGAAAGGTAAACTTGACTTCTTTCCAGACATCAGAGGTCTGTTCGTC
>CAYMXD010000454.1:943-2643 GCA_964394095.1 uncultured Mesohalobacter sp.
TATAATGTCTTTATTACTTAGCTTTTCGTCTTTTATTTTATTCCCTTTCAGATTGTAAACATAAGCTTTTATCTTTTTGATATTTTCTCTATATTTAGTTTGGTCACCGTAATAGTAAGGTAAGCTGACAGTGGCATAATCATAGCCTTCCTTGTTATATATTTTTACTCTTTTAGTCACTTCAAGTTCATAAAGCCAACCATCGTCATACCTCATTGTTAAGTAGCCTTTCTCAAACAATGTCGCTGCTGAGGCGGTAGAATCTCTCGGGTGAATATTTTCTTTAAGCTCAGCTTTTGATACCTTTTTAAACTCAAATTCCTGAGCTGTTATACTTAGGCTAAAAAGGAAAAAAAACAATAGGCTTGGATTTATATTTTTAGGTTTTGACATCTTTTTATGGTTTTTTAATTAAAACAATTTTATCATTTTCTTTATTTACAATACTGCTATAGAATTCTTTTAATGGTTTATAGTATTCTGGTCCTAAAACAGATTGATTGATATTTTGTTCTACCATTATTTGTAGGTTAGTTCCGCTATTTTTATTAATATTAAATCGATATGATCCAGCATTATCTACAAGGTTTAAAGCCAACTCGTCTATAGCATATTCTATCATATAATCTTCTGGTACTTCAATATTTATAATATACCTTTTAGTTTTAGGATAAGTGAAATCAATGGGGTATATTCTTTCTTTTTGATCAAATTTAAATGGGTTTTTAGGTATGGCTAAAAACAGTAAAGGAGATATATACATATTACCATTAATAAGATCTACAGCATTATCTTTTCTAAAACTAAAAGTCTCGATTACAGATTTCTTAAGGTTATCGATGTTATCAACTTTAAACTCAGAAATATTAATATTTAATTGATTTTCTAAAGTATTGACATGCTTATCTTTGTCTACGGCGTCAAATTTGTTTCTGTAATCATAGGCAAAATGATTGGAATATACACGCCTGATTTGACCATCTATTTTCCCGTTGTCATTCAGTTTTATATTCATAATGGCATAAAAATCAGATGCTAAAGTTGGGTTTAAATTAATAAGTCTATTGCTGCCATTGGGCCTGACTAATCTTCCGTGCCAGTTTAAACATCGCGTAGGTAATATACTTGTGGTCGAGAATTTATTGGTGGCATCTAGAAGAATTGTCTTTTCTTTAGATATTTCTACTGCTGAAATAATATTATTATAATCAACCAAAGAAACACTTCGGCTTGGTATACCATTATCTACAGTACTTACTAAAACAGGGTGAGCCTGAAATTCTGCATACCTTAGCATGGCAGTAAGCATAAGATTTATATCTGCAGAATTTCCCTTATTTTCTTTATATATATTTTTTAATTTGTCTGAAGTATATATGCTGAAGCGCTCGTTCCAGGTTAATTTTTCTTTTATATAATTGAAAATATTTTCAATTATTTCTTCATCTGAATTCGAATTATTAATTATTTGTTTTATGTCTTCTTTGAAATATCTTTCTTTGTTTAATTCTTTTCCAAAATTTCTGTTTTCCTCAAGCCTTTTTGAAAGCTCATTCCAATTATTAGAAATACCCCAACTTTTATTATTTAAATTGTTTGAGACTGATGAAATTTCATGTCTGATTGAAGTTCTGTAATTATCAATATTATTAACAAAAGGGGATTCTTTGAGTTTTGGTAAATTTTTTGAGGTATAAATG
>CAYMXD010000455.1:0-2639 GCA_964394095.1 uncultured Mesohalobacter sp.
TTCGGTGATGGCCCAGGCAATCGACACGCCATCATAGGTGCTGGTGCCACGTCCGATTTCATCCAGCAACACCAAACTGCGTTCCGAAATATTATTCAAAATACTGGCGGTTTCGTTCATCTCCACCATAAAGGTGGATTCGCCCATAGAGATGTTATCACTGGCACCAACACGGGTAAAGATTTTATCAACAATACCGATTTCAGCCGATTCAGCCGGGACAAAACAGCCCATTTGGGCCAACAAAACGATAATTGCAGTTTGTCTCAACAACGCCGACTTACCACTCATGTTTGGGCCGGTAATCATGATGATTTGTTGTTCTTCTCTGTCCAAGTATAAATCGTTGGTGATATAAGCTTCATCCTCGGGTAGTTGTTTTTCTATCACTGGATGTCGTCCGGCTTTTATGCTTAAACTATAATCTTCATGGATAACCGGCATATGGTATTGCTCTTCTAAAGCCAATTGTGCGAAACCGCTCAGTACATCTAACTTAGCGACCAAACCGGCATTCTGCTGAACGGGTTTGATATAATCCTGGCACCAGACCACCAGATTGTTGTAGATTTCAGCCTCAAGTACACTTATTTTTTCTTCGGCACTCAGAATTTTAGCTTCGTAGGTTTTGAGCTCTTCGGTGATATACCGCTCGGCATTGACAAGGGTTTGTTTTCTGATCCAATCTTCAGGGACTTTATCTTTATGGGCGTTTCGGACTTCCAGATAATACCCAAAAACATTATTACTGCCTATTTTTAGCTTAGAAATACCGGTACGTTCGGTTTCGCGTTTGAGCATGTCGTCGAGGTAATCTTTACCTGAAAAGGCTAAATTGCGTAACTCGTCTAATTCCTCATGAAAGCCTTTAGCAATGACATTACCTTTATTTAAGAGCACTGGCGCTTCTTCCTGAATGCAAGTTGAAATCTTTTCTCGAAGTAAATCGCAGGTATGAATGTTATCGGCAATGACTTTTAAAGCTTCATTATTATGCTTAGCCAATTCATTTTTAATGGGTAAAATGGCATTAAGCGAATCTTTCAGTTGAAGCAATTCCCGCGGGTTGACTTTTTGGGTGGCAATTTTTGAAATTAATCGCTCTAAATCGCTTATTTTTTTCAATTGCTGTTGAAGATTTTGCAGTAAACTCGTATGTGCGTTTAGGTAATCAACAGCTTCCAGACGTTCTTCAATTTTATCTTTTTGTTTTAAAGGCAAAGACAACCATCGCTTAAGCAACCTGCTGCCCATGGCGGAGATGGTTTTGTCTATCACGTCCAAAAGTGTAACCGATTGCTGGGCATTGCCATGGTAAAGCTCCAAGTTGCGAATAGTAAACCGGTCCATCCACACGTAAGCATCTTCACTGATTCTGGAGATGGTGTTGATGTGCTGTAGCTTATCATGGCGGGTTTCAGACAAATAATGCATCACCGCACCTGCCGCAATAATGCCGGATTCCAAATGCTCAACCCCAAAGCCTTTAAGCGAAGTGGTTTCAAAATGCACTTTTAAAGTGTCGTTGGCATAGTCAATTTTAAATAACCAATTTTCAAGATAAAACAAATGCAGGTCCTGAGAAAAATAGTCTTTAACCGTCGTTTTGTGCGATTTGGAGACCAAAACTTCAATCGGAGAAAAATTTTGTAAATGCTTATCGATATAATCTTTAGAGAATTCAGAAGTCTTAACTTCCCCGGTTGAAATATCCAAAAAAGCGATGCCAATATTGGTTTTATTAAAATGAAGCGCACACAAAAAATTATTTGATTTACTTTTTAAAACCTCGTCATTTAATGCTACACCGGGAGTCACCAACTCAGTCACACCTCGTTTGACGATTTTTTTAGTCGCTTTAGGATCTTCCAGTTGATCGCAAATCGCCACCCGTTGACCGGCTTTGACGAGTTTAGGCAAATAGGTATTAAGTGAATGGTGAGGAAAACCTGCCAACTCTGTGCGTTCGCTGCCGTTATTCCGATTGGTCAATACAATATTGAGAATCTGCGCTGTCTTTACCGCATCTTCGCCAAAAGTTTCGTAAAAATCTCCAACACGAAATAACAATAGAGCATCAGGATGCTTCTGTTTGATGGCATTGTACTGCCGCATCAGTGGGGTAACGGTCGATTTATTCTTGGCCAAGGTTATTGATTTACATTAATCAGCGAATTTAATTATATTGTGATAATGTGGCAATTTTTTAATGGCAGAATGTAGTACTATCAAAAAGCACCAATTAAATCAAACAAAAAAAGCATTTAACTTTCAAAAATATCTTTTAATTTAAAGTCAAGTTCAGGGAATAGTTTACTTTGTATTTTAGCCTCTATATTTAGCGGACGGTCGTTGGTATATTTACCGTCTTTTAAGTAATATACCAGTATAGTTTGGTTTGCGGGTTCTACAATCCAATATTCTTGTATTTTATTTTCTTGGTATAAGTCAAATTTGATACCCATTTCTTTTTTAGAATTGCCGGGAGATAGAATTTCAACAACCAAATCAGGCGATCCTTTACAGCCGCGTTCATCAATTTTTTCTAAATCACAAATTACTGTAAGATCAGGTTGTACAACAGTATTATATTCACTGTCAGTAATAGGTTTTTTGGAGTCTTTTAATCGGACATCAAA
>CAYMXD010000456.1:0-2638 GCA_964394095.1 uncultured Mesohalobacter sp.
TAGACTTTTACTTTTCGTAAACCAGCTTCGTGAGCAACTTTACTAGCATCTTCTGCTGCTAATTGGGCAGCATAAGGTGTATTCTTTTTACTCCCTCTAAAGCCCATTTTTCCAGCAGATGACCAAGAAATCACTTCACCATTGTTATTGGATAGTGACACAATAATATTATTGAATGACGCAAAGATGTGAGCTTCTCCAAAAGCATCTGTTGTAACTTTACGTTTTTTTGAATTGGATTTAGCCATGATTATTTAGTTACTTTTTTCTTATTAGCTACTGTTTTTCTTCGACCTTTTCGAGTACGTGAATTATTTTTTGTTCGCTGACCTCTTAATGGTAATCCCGATCTGTGTCTCACACCTCTATAGCACCCAATATCCATAAGACGTTTGATGTTCATTTGAGTTTGAGATCTTAATTCACCTTCTATAGTAAATTGCGACACGGCATTACGGACACCAGATATATCGGCATCGTTCCAGTCTGATACTTTTTTACTAGGATCAACCTTAGCCTTTTCAAGAATTCTTTGAGCTCTTGATTTTCCTATACCATAGATATAAGTAAGAGAAATAACTCCTCTTTTGTGTTTGGGGATATCTACACCTGCTATTCTTGCCATAATTAACCTTGTCTTTGTTTAAACTTTGGATTCTTTTTATTAATAACGTAAAGTCGTCCCTTACGCCTAACGATCTTACAATCTGCACTTCGTTTTTTTATAGATGCTCTTACTTTCATTGTTAATAGTTTAAAAGTTGAAAGTTGAAAGTTGAAAAGTGTTATAAAATAATCTTTTTAACTTTAACTTATAAATTTGATTATTAATATCTATAGGTTATGCGTCCTTTAGTTAAATCATAAGGACTCATTTCTAATTTTACTTTATCTCCTGGTAAAAGCTTTATGTAATGCATTCTCATTTTACCAGAAATATGAGCAGTTACAACATGCTCATTTTCTAACTCTACTCTAAACATTGCATTAGACAATGCTTCTATAATAGTTCCGTCTTGTTCTATTGAAGGTTGTTTTGCCATAATTATGCTACCGCTTTTCTATTTTTACCTGATTTCATTAATCCGTCATAATGTTTATTTAGTAAATAAACATTGACTTGATCTATTGTATCTATTGCTACACCAACCATAATTAATAATGATGTACCGCCAAAAAATAACGCCCAACCAGACTGTACATTCAATAATGATACTATTATAGCAGGAAAAACTGCTATGATAGCTAAGAATATTGAACCTGGTAGTGTTATTTGTGACATAATTTTATCTAAATATTCTGCTGTTTCTGTGCCAGGTCTAATGCCCGGTATAAAGCCTCCGCTTCTTTTAAGGTCGTCTGCCATTTTATTTGTTGGTACAGTTATAGCAGTATAGAAATATGTAAATATGATGATTAAAAGTCCAAATACAATATTATACCATAAACCGAACATATCATTGAATTCTGCTGCAATACCTTGAGCAGTTGCTGTATCTGATAAACCTGCAAGTGCAGCTGGGACAAACATAATAGCTTGTGCAAAAATTATTGGCATTACTCCAGAGGCATTTAATTTTAAAGGAATAAATTGTCTTGCACCTCCGAATATATTTTTCTCATATTTACCAGACGCATTTTTTCTAGCGTATTGAACTGGTATCTGTCTTACTGCTTTCACTAAATAAACTGATGCAAGAATAATGATAAACCAAATGACTAATTCAATTAAAATTAATATTAAACCACCTGAACCATCATCCCCCATTCTTGAGGACAATTCCTGAGCAAAAGATTGAGGTAGTCTAGCGATAATACCCACCATAATAAGCAGTGAAATACCATTACCAACTCCCTTATCTGTAATTTTTTCACCAAGCCACATCGCAAATATACAACCTGCTGTAAGGATTATAACTGCAGAGGCAATAAACAATGTATCGCTTTGCACCATAAAAGCACCTTTTGGGAGTATATTATAAAGATTATAGATATAACCCGGCCCCTGAACTAGGGTAATACCAATAGTTAACCAACGCGTAATTTGGGTAATTTTCTTGGTGCCACTTTCTCCCTCTTTTTGAAGCTTTTGAAGGTATGGTATAGCAATTGTCATCAATTGAACCACAATAGATGCAGATATGTAAGGCATAATACCCAATGCAAATACTGAAGCATTAGAAAAGGCACCACCGGTAAATGCATTTAATAAGCCTAAAATACCATCTTCTGTTTGGCTTCCCAAGTTTGCTAATTGAGATGCATCTATACCTGGAAGTACAACTTGTGCTCCAAATCTATAAACGATTAATAAACCCAAGGTCAGAAAGATTCTGTTCTTGAGTTCTTCAATTTTCCAAATGTTTTTTATCGTTTCAATAAATTGCATTGAATAAATATTATAAGGTTATGGCTTCGCCGCCAGCTTTCTCTATAGCTTCTTTAGCTGCATTAGAAAATTTGTGAGCTTTTACCGTCATTTTAGATTTGATGTCTCCATTTCCAAGAATTTTAACCAAATCTTTTTTCTTAACAAGACCTACATTGACTAAAGTTTCTATATCAACTGTATCTTTTACTTTCTTCTCATCTACTAAGGCCTGTAAATCTAATAAATTAACCGGCTTATAGACAATAC
>CAYMXD010000457.1:0-2619 GCA_964394095.1 uncultured Mesohalobacter sp.
TAAATTTGATTTACAAAGAAAAAACCATTGCCCAAAACAAAACCATTGCAGAGCAAAGGCGTTTAAGTATTTTACAGGAAAATTATCAAAAAGATCTTGAGCAGAAAATAGTTGAAAGAGAAAATGAACTCCGCAGAACACAACAAACCGCAGAGAAAAGTGAAATTGAAATCATCAAAAAAGATCATCTAGCTCAATTGAAAAGCCTACACCTGAGCTCGCTGCAAAGTCAAATGAATCCACACTTTATATTCAATGCCCTTAATTCTATCAAGGTTTATTTTATAGAAAACAAACAAACTGAAGCTATATTTTATTTAAACAAATTTTCAAAATTGATTAGAAAAATTCTGGAAAGTTCCCGAACCGAGTTTCACAGTCTTGAAGAGGAGCTCCAAATCATTCAGTTGTACATCAGTATTGAAAACATACGATTTGATAATGACATTGAAATTAGCTTGAACAGGCCAGAAGACTTTTCCTTAGAATATTTAAAGGTTCCCCCTTTATTCCTTCAGCCCTTTGTAGAAAATGCAATTTGGCACGGTTTGGCGTTTAGCAAAAAAGATAAAAAAATAAGTTTATGTATAGAAAAACACGCAGACGGTATTAAGCTGAGCATTGGAGATAATGGTATTGGCAGAACAGCAGCGCAAGCTATGAGAAATAAAAAAACCTTTAAAAGAAAATCGGTTGGTTTAAAATTGACTCAAGACCGGTTTAAACTGTTTAACCATAAACACGATTGCCGATTTTCATATCATTTTCAAGATTTATATGATTTTGAAGGAAATGCAGAAGGAACTAAAGTTCTGTTTAAGCTTTTTTGAAAACAAAAAACCACCTAAGATTTAAGTTGGTTTCTCAGAAGCATCCGAAAATTTTAGAAAATGAACCGTTTACTTCGCCCTCAGCATAAGTCACTGTTAAAATTTAGATATAAGACTCTTTAAATATACATGTTAGCTTTTGATTTTAAAAAAATGATAAAACTTAAAAAATTAAGTTTGCAGTAAAAATTCTTTATAAACAGGGTGATTTAATCCTTAAAAAACAGAATATCAACTTGTCTGTATTCTTTTCTCTTACAGCGACTCGTGCTGAGCCTGTCGAAGTAAGCGGTCTTTTCTCCATTCTTTCGAATACTTGTCTTAAAAAGTATAAAGTATTTCGGATAAAAGACCAAAAAAAGCATTTTATCTGTATTTTTTGGGTATAAATGTTAAAATCATATTTATAATTTAAATAAATAAACCGCCTCATTAGCATAATTTGTTAAATTTTTATATACCTGAAATACAACAGGTTATAATGTACTACAACGTTTTTCTTTTATATTTAACCATCTGATTTTCAGAGTTATAAACAAATATTTAACACACAAATGATGTTTAAAAAGGCGTTCATTAGAAAAAAAGGCTTTACTATTGCACTATAAATTGATATAACTAAACTTGAATTTCATGTTGAAATCACAAAACAATTGATTTCTAAGAACTGAAAACTTCTACAGCTACTGAAGTCACACAGCGATGTATAATTGCTGAAATATTCAAAACAATTTTTTCTAACCTTAAAATTTAAAACCATGTACACACCAATAAACTGGGCTAATCCCAATAATTTAGAGCTTATAAAAGAAAAAAGAGAAGCAGAACGACTAAAAACCCCTCGTGTCAATGAGACGGTAAACGATAAAAAGCGAATGAAGACAACATTATTCGATAGCTTGACCCGTGTATTTGCCTTCAGGCTTAAGCCAAATTTTGAATTGTAAAATTATAATACTTGTTAAAATGAAAAAATCCCTGCGCCCCTGTTGCTGGGATTTTTAGTTTCATTTAAGCTATGTATGAGTGTATTGTTTTACTATAAATCAAACCCGTAATAAATTTTCTCTAACAATCCAATATTTCTAAAATTGATCTGTCATGATATATTTTCACTTTTGGAGGGTAAAATTAAACATTTTGAATTAACCGGAGAATAATCCAGAAGTGAAGTCCGCTCCCTTCTCGTATTGGGATTCTGCTTGATGTGGGTCATACCGGATTATTGTCATGATCCAGAAATGAAGCCCGCTCCTGCAAATAGAATCCCAAAACTGCTATCGCAGTTTTATGGGTTCTTTATTTGTCCAAACTCTTAAAAGCTTTGCTTTTGAGTTTTCCCAAATAAAAAACCAAATATCTTGCGATATTGGGATTCTGCTTGATGTGGGTCATATTGGATTCGAACCAATGACTTCTACCCTGTCAAGGTAACACTCTAAATCCCGAAAATAACAAAATCTGTGATTTTGAAGTATTTTCGAGGACTCTCGATAATTAACGAAAATCATAGATTTTCTAATTATCGGAGCCAACTGAGTTCACAATCGAAAAGAAAACAACACTAAGGTTATTGAATAAAAAAACAGGCTATTAAGCCTGTTTTGCTGTGGGTCATATTGGATTCGAACCAATGACTTCTACCCTGTCAAGGTAACACTCTAAATCCCGAAAATAACAAAATCTGTGATTTTGAAGTATTTTCGAGGACTCTCGATAATTAACGAAAATCATAGATTTTCTAATTATCGGAGCCAACTGAGTTCACAATCGAAAAGAAAACAACACT
>CAYMXD010000458.1:0-2618 GCA_964394095.1 uncultured Mesohalobacter sp.
AAAACCACCATACAAATTACCGTAATCTTTTTTTTCTGACTCTTCTTCATTTTCATTTTGTGCAGCTAAAGTATAAGAAACGCATAAAAAAAGCAGGAGTAAAAAATATTTCATTTTTGTAGTGATTACAGTGCTTTAAGGACTTCGTATAATTCAGTTTCTGCGCCTTGACTATAACCATTTACAACATGCCTGATTTTTTGATTTTTAACAACAACAGTATAGGGTATGTTAACAATAGAAAGGGCTCTTTTTAACTCTTGATTTTCATCCAAAAGAATTTTATAAGGCCAGTTTTTTCCATTAACCATGGGCCTTACCCTTTTTTGTGTCCTACTGTCATCTGTAGAAATTGCAATTAGTTCCATATTTAATTCTTCAGACCATTCTTTGTACTCTTCTTTAATGGCTTCAAGCTCTCTAATACAAGGAACACACCACGTTGCCCAAAATGAAAACATATATATTTTATCTTTTTCAGCAAAATCCTTACTCACGTTTACAGATTTGTTTTTTAAATCCTTAATATTAATGTTTGGAATGGTCTCTTGAGAAAAAGTAGTTTGGAAGACTAAAAGTATAGGAATAAGTAGGTATTTCATGCTTTTTTAATTTGTCGAAAACAAAACTAAAAAAAAATATTAATTGAAAGTTAATATTTTGAATTTCTTTGTTAAATTTGAAGTCAGAATATTAAAAACCTTATGTTATGTAAAGACTTTTACTTATCACATTATTTTTTTCTTTTAATTTATCATTAATAGCTCAAATTGCGGATGGTTCTGTTGCACCAGATTTTACTGCCACAGATATTGATGGTAATTCACATTCCTTACAGACTTATTTAAACCAAGGTAAAACCGTAATACTAAATGTTTCTGCAACTTGGTGTGGGCCATGTTGGAACTATAAGCAAACAGGGGCTTTATCTGACATTTATTATGCTTATGGTGAACATGGCTCTGATGAGGTTGTAATTCTTTACATAGAAGGTGATGCTTCTACGGGAATTAACGAACTTAATGGTATAGGTCCTGGAACTGTTGGAGACTGGGTGTCTACAACTCCTTTTCCTATAATAGATGATGCCTCAATAGCCAATGATTATCAAATTAGCTACTTTCCAACAGTATATAGAATTTGTCCGGACGGGCTTGTATATGAGATGGGACAATTACCAAATACTGATATTGTAACCGATTTAAACATAAATTGCTCATCTTCTTTATCTGGAGTTGCCAATCACCTTAAAGTCGAAGATGCTATTTCAATTTGTGAAGACGCTTCTGTGAGCAGCTTCAATGTGTCACTCAAAAATTTTGGTAATAATACTATTAATTCAGTTTCTTTTGATGTTATTTCAGGAACTAATGTAACACCTGTAACACAATCAGTAGATCTTGATACTTTTGAAGAAACTAGTGTTATGTTAACTATAATATGACGTATTTTTATTGTATCTTTGAAAGAAACTATGAAAAAGTACACAGTCAAATTATTAAAAGAAGAAGTTGAGCAGTTAAAAAGTATCATAGCTAAAGGTTCTCACAGTTCTCACACATTCCGAACAGCTTATGTTTTATTGAATTGTGATGAGGGTGAGTATTCTGACAAAGTTACGAATGAACAGATTAGTAAAGTTCTGAAAATCGGCATGAGAACCATAGACAGGATAAAGAAAAGGTTTTTTGATGAAGGGCTCGAGGGAGTTTTAGAGCGTAAACCCACTAGCAGGATATATGAAAAGAAAATAGATGGAGATGTTGAGGCAAAGCTAGTTAAACTATGCTGTAGTGAACCACCATCAGGATATTCCAAATGGTCGTTAAGATTATTGGCTGACAAAATGGTAGAACTTAACTATGTAGATTATATTTCTCATGTAGCGGTAGGAAACACTTTAAAAAAAACGAACTTAAGCCTTGGAAAGTAAGAGGTTGGGTAATCCCTCCTGGAGAGAGTAGTGCTTTTGTAGCAAATATGGAAGAAGTTTTAGATGTTTACAAAAGACCATACAGCGAAACCAATCCTGTGGTGTGTATGGACGAATCTCCCAAACAACTTATTTCATCAAGCAGAGAGCCTATTCCCATGGCAAAAGGTAGAGAAGCAAGAATTGACTACGAGTATGTAAGGCACGGAATGGTCAATATATTTATGGCGAATGAGCCTTTAAAAGGAAAAAGAGCTGTAGAAATAACAAAGTTTAAGAAGAAGAACGATTGGGCAAAGTTTATAAAGAAAATATCAGACGAATTATATCCAGAAGCAGAGAAAATCACTTTGGTAATGGACAACTTTAGAACACATTCACCATCATCACTTTACGAAACTTTTGAGCCAGAGGAAGCAAAAAGAATTTGGGATCGGTTTGAATTCGTTTATACTCCGAAGCATGGTAGTTGGCTTAATATGGCTGAGATTGAACTTCATGTATTGAATGGGCAGTGCTTAAGCAGACACATTTCAACTATTGAAGAAATCAGAAAAGAAGTAGAGGCTTGGCAGAAAAATCGAAATAACAAAAATAGCAGTATAAACTGGCAGTTTACAACTAAAGAGTCAAGAGTGAAATTAAGACGACTTTATCCGTCAATTCATGATTAACACAACACTAG
>CAYMXD010000459.1:0-2618 GCA_964394095.1 uncultured Mesohalobacter sp.
AATAATAATGTATCTTTGCAACCGAGAAAAGTTCTCATACATAACAATCATTGAAATAATATTTGCATGTATCTCACTACAGAAGAAAAAAAAGAATTATTTGCGAAGCACGGTAAAAACGAAAAAGACACCGGCTCCACAGAAGGACAGATTGCGCTAATGACTAAACGCATTCAGCACATCTCAGAGCACCTGAAGAAAAATCCAAAAGATTTTAATTCAGAACGAACTTTGGTAAAAACAGTTGGTAGACGAAGAAATCTACTCAATTATCTAATGCAAAAAGACATTATGCGTTACAGAGCAATTGTCAAAGA
The DNA here is from genome assembly GCA_964394095.1 of uncultured Mesohalobacter sp. Classification (GTDB taxonomy): domain Bacteria; phylum Bacteroidota; class Bacteroidia; order Flavobacteriales; family Flavobacteriaceae; genus Psychroflexus. Next base: position 318 of record CAYMXD010000459.1, read on the forward strand.
ATTAGGTTTAAGAAAATAAGTTTGAAAAAATCAGGGGCTATTTAGCCCCTTTTTTTATGATTTAAATTTGCTTTCCTTGTTAAAAGTTTCCTTGGGTCTTTACAACATCAACAACACAATCGGACCGTCACGAAGGGCGGAAACTTTAAAACTTTATTATGATTCCAAAAACTTTCAAAGAAGTCATCGATTTAGGTGATGGCAGAGAAATTTCTATTGAAACCGGAAAATTAGCCAAACAGGCTCACGGTGCAGTAGAAGTACGAATGGGAGATGCAGTACTTTTATGTACGGTTGTATCTTCATACAAACCCACAACAATGGATTTCTTTCCATTGACTTTAGATTATAGAGAAAAATTTGCAGCTGCGGGACGCTATCCCGGTGGATTTTTAAAACGAGAAGGCAGACCAAGCAATGACGAAATTCTTGTTATGCGACTTGTAGACAGAGTGTTAAGACCTTTGTTTCCAAGCGATTACAAGTTCGAAACTCAAGTCATGATTCAACTCATGTCTCACGACGATGAAGTCATGCCCGACGCCCTTGCAGGCTTAGCGGCTTCTGCTGCTATTCAGTTATCTGATATTCCTTTTGAGTATCCTATTTCTGAAGTAAGAGTTGGTCGTGTAAACGGTGAATTTGTTATTAATCCAAGTCGTTCTCAGTTAGAAGAATCAGATATCGATATGATCATCGGTGCTTCCGAAGATAGCGTAGCCATGGTTGAAGGTGAAATGCTGGAATGCTCTGAAGAAGACATGACAGAAGCTATCAAGTTTGCCCACGAAGCCATCAAAACACAGTGTGAAGCCCAGAGAAAATTAGTAGAACAAGTTGGTAAAAAACCAACCCGTGAATATGAAACAGCTCAGGAAAGTGAAGATTTAAGACAAAAGATTCACGTTGCGGCTTACCAAAAGTCTTATGACATATCCAAACAAGGCTTAGGCAAGCAGGAACGATCTGAAGCTTTTTCAACACTAAAAGAAGAGGTAAAAGAAATGTTCTCAGAAGAAGAACAGGAAGAATTTGGAGGAATGATTTCCAATTATTTCAAAGAAGCACATAAAAACGCCATTAGAGATTTAACCTTAAATGAAGGTATAAGATTAGATGGTAGAAAAACAGACGAAATCAGACCAATTTGGTGTGAGGTAGATTATCTTCCTTCAACACACGGGTCAGCAGTATTTACAAGAGGAGAAACTCAGGCCTTAGCCACAACTACACTTGGAACTTCTCGTGAAGCTAATATGATTGATAATGCTACTTTTCAAGGAGAAGAGACCTTTTACTTACACTATAACTTCCCTCCTTTTTGTACCGGCGAAGCTTACCCCATAAGAGGAACCTCAAGACGTGAGATTGGACATGGAAATTTAGCACAGAGAGCTTTAGTCAACATGATACCAGAAGATTGTCCTTATACAGTTAGAGTAGTATCTGAAGTTTTAGAATCAAATGGTTCATCTTCAATGGCTACCGTATGTGCAGGAACTATGTCGCTGATGGATGCAGGTATTCAGTTGAAAAAACCAGTTTCCGGTATTGCTATGGGATTGATTTCAGAAGGTGATAAATATGCGGTTCTGTCTGATATTCTGGGTGATGAAGATCATTTAGGTGATATGGACTTTAAAGTTACAGGAACTGAAGATGGCATTACAGCCTGTCAGATGGATATCAAGGTGAAAGGTTTATCCTATGAAGTCTTAATCAATGCTTTAAAACAAGCCAGAGACGGACGTTTACATATTTTAAACAAAATTACAGAAACCATTACTGAACCTAATGCATCAGTTAAAGCACACGCCCCTAAAATTGTGACAACCACAATTCCTGGTGAATTTATTGGCAGCTTAATAGGTCCCGGTGGTAAAAACATTCAGGAACTTCAAAAAGCCACTGAAACCACTATCGTTATCAATGAAGATGAAGAAACCGAGCAGGGCATTGTTGAAATTTTAGGAACTAATCAGGATGGAATTGATAAGGTATTGGCCAGAATTGAAGCCATGCTTTTTAAACCTGAAAAAGGCAGTGTTTACGAAGTAAAAGTTATTAAGATTCTTGACTTTGGTGCAGTAGTAGAATACGTAGAAGCACCGGGTAATGAAACCCTATTACACATCTCTGAATTGGCGTGGGAACGTACAAATGATGTGACTGATGTGCTAAACATTGGTGATGTTATTGATGTGAAATACTTTGGCTTCGACCCAAGAACCAAAAAGGAAAAAGTTTCTCGTAAAGCTTTACTCCCAAAGCCGGAAGGATATAAGGAACGTCCTTCTAAGC
>CAYMXD010000460.1:0-2595 GCA_964394095.1 uncultured Mesohalobacter sp.
TTTCAGTGGTTAACGCCTTATCCGAGTTTCTAGAGGTGACCATAAGAAGGGATGGCAAGAAATACTTCCAGACATACCAAAAAGGGGTGCCTGTAAGCAGCTTGCAGGAACAAGGTCCAACAGACAAAAAAGGAACCACCATACATTTTCGCCCAGACGAGGAAATTTTCGAGGACTTGGTGCTCAGCTATCAGACCTTGAGCAAGCGCTTCGAAGAGCTGGCCTATCTAAACAGCGGGATAGAGATCCAGCTCAGGGACGACCGCACCCAGCAGGAGGATTTCTTTAAGTCAGAAGGAGGACTCATCTCCTTTGTGCAGCATATAAACGAATCTGAATCCCCGGTGCACAATATCATCTACGGCCAGGGTGAAGTAGAGGACAACATCATTGAGTTCGCCATGCAGTATCATGCCAGCTTTAAGAGCAATATTCATTCCTTTGCCAACAATATCCGTACCAAGGAGGGTGGAACTCATCTCTCCGGGTTCAAGAAATGCACCGCTGACCATAAGTTTTGCTATAGATCCGTTTTTTAAAACCTATAGCGTTGTAGATGAACGATGTGCAGCCTTTTTTGCCATGGGTATGGCGCAGCAACTCAGAACACCCACAGCTATTGTTTGCACCTCAGGTTCTGCAATGCTCAATTATTTTCCTGGAGTTTCTGAAGCATTTTACAGTCAAATCCCAATGTTGGTTATTTCGGCAGACCGACCGGAACACCTTATAGATGTTGGTGATGGCCAGACCATCAGACAAAAATTTGTGTATAATGAACACGTGGGTTATGAAGCTCATCTCAAAAGCGATAACCGCCAAGGAAATAACCAATATATACAGCAATATAATACTAATGAGGTTTTTAATGCCATAAACACTGCCAGGCAAAAAAGTTTGCCGGTTCATATCAATGCGCCTTTTGACGAACCACTTTACGATAAAACCACAACATTGATTTCAGGTTTAGCTGAAGTTGAATTTGAACACTCGATTTCAAATCAGGATCAAACGAGAAAAATTGAAGATATTTTACACATTTGGGAGAATGCTCACAAAAAGCTGATTTTGGTCGGGGTAAATCATCCGGATGATTTAAAAACCAAAGATTTGTCGACTTTGGTTAAAGATGACTCTGTTGTGATCATGACTGAAACAACTTCAAATCTGAATCACCCTCATTTTTTCTTTAGTATTGATGGTGTTTTAGCCCCTATTGAAATAGACGAAGACAAAGATTGCTACTTTGAACAATTACAACCGGATTTACTTTTGACTTTTGGTGGAATGTTAGTCACGAAAAAGCTAAAAGCATTTTTAAGACAATACAAGCCAAAACATCATTTTCATGTTCACGAACAACATGCATTTGATACGTTTTTTGCTGATGTGGAATTGGTTAAAATGCCACCATCTGACTTTCTTAAACAAGTAAGTTCGAAAATTTCTCCAAAGGAAAGTGATTATTTTTCGTATTGGTATGAAATACATGAACAACGAATGTTTAAGACAAAAGACTATGTCCAAGAGATTCCGTATTCGGACTTTTGGTGTTATGACCAGATTTTTAAAGCCTTACCGGAAGACATATTGTTGCATTTAGGGAACAGCTCCTGCGTTAGGTATTCCAATCTTTTTGATCTAAAGTCTGGTACGCAGGTGTTTTGTAACCGGGGGACAAGTGGGATTGACGGGTCAACTTCTACGGCACTCGGTGGCGCTGTAATATCCTCAAAACCAACTTATATTATTACCGGTGATTTGAGTTTTTTCTACGATTCTAATGCCTTGTGGAATGAACATGTGCCTTTAAATTTTAAAATTATTGTGATTAATAATCGAGGTGGAGGTATTTTCAGAATCCTGCCAGGCGACAAACACGATCAATATTTCCATACCTATTTTGAAACACAGCACGAGATGGATGCCTCACATTTAGCCCAAATGTTTAAGTTTGAGTATTATCATGTAGATTCTAAAGACAATTTTAATGACACTTTAGAAGCGTTTATCAACAACGACAAAAAATCTATTTTAGAAATATTTACACCTACAGAGCTGAATGATAAGGTGTTGTTGGAGTATTTTAGGTATATTAAATAATATTGATTAAAAAAGCTAATCTCAACTCTGATAATATTAATTGATTCTAAAGTTTAAAAATTTTGAGTATTTGCTTTATTCTTATTAAATCTAAAAAAACCTTCGAAACTTAAATCCTCATCAAGTTGTTGCCAATGAATACCAAAAGGAGATAATGTAAATTTTTGCCTCTCTTCTTGACTTGCTTTTTCTAAACGAGGAAACCAACTTAGGGGCATAAAATTTACTTGCCCATCTTTAGTTTTTAAATATATTTTATCCTCGTCAAACCATATTTTTTCTGCCGTCATATTTTTCAATTTTTAAAAGTAATACCAAATTAACTAAATGATGTGTTCATCAAATTATTGAAGGTATAATGCCGACGTATATTTTAAGGAGTATTTATGCGACATTAAAATAACATTCGGTATAGTTTTCCCATGCAGAGATAATCAAATCTCTGTTCTCTTCAATTAACGATTCTGCTAATTTTAAATCCTTATTCTTTAA
>CAYMXD010000461.1:0-2595 GCA_964394095.1 uncultured Mesohalobacter sp.
TACTGAATACTTTTTGTAATGCATTGGGGTCAGCAAGAAGCCATGATTCTATTTTAAAAGAAGCTAATATGATAATTAATGAACAAAAATTCAAAGGTTACATTCATGACATTGGGGGGCCGACTGCAAATTTTAGGCATCCAGCATGTGATAAACAAATGAAGGAAGGAGTATGTAAAGAGAAAAAATGTTTGTCTCCAATACCTTGTAAAAACTTGAATATTAGTCATAAAGATTATTTAAGCTTATTGAGAAAACTTAGAAAACTACCTAAATTAGAATCTTTTGTCAGTCCTTATCAAAATGTAACTTAATATGAACCTAAGAAAAATTGCATTTATATTTTTTCTCCTTTTTATATTTAAACAGGGTTTTTCTCAAAAAATAGATTTGGGACCAAAACTAGGTGCAAATTTTGCTACACTTGGAGATATTGGAGAGTTGGATAACGAAATTGGCTTTGTAGGAGGCTTTTTTTTAAGTTTAGATTTCAATAAATTTTACTTCGATACAGAATTGTTGTATTCCCAGCAGGGAGATACTTTCGATATTTTTGCATTTGATTTAGATTATATCAATGTTCCGGCATTATTTAAGTTTGATATTATTGGAAGTCTGAATATTCAGTTTGGGCCTCAGTTTGGGTTCTTAGTCGATGACAATATTCCGGATGCTATTGTTGATGCTTTTGAAGCAGATACCTTTGATTTGTCCGGGGTAGCTGGTATAGGTATAAAACTACCACTAAATTTTAGAGCTGATGCTCGATACGTTTTTGATATTTCCAATGATTTAAATACTGCAAATTTTGATGACGGCTTTTTTATGGTATCACTTGGGTTTACTCTTTTATAATAGACATCTTCGTTTTTAACGTTGACGAAAATCTTGAGTATGCTCAAACACATGTTGGAGAATTTTTACCTCACTGTCATTCAATGATTTGTTCCTTCGTTTCATGACAACTCTGGCGACTTCTATAGCTTTATTAAATTTATAAGTGATAAACCCGCTGTTTCCTCCCCAGCTGAAACTTGGGATAAAATTTCGAGGAAAACCTGCACCGTAAATATTAGCACTTACACCAACCACAGTACCGGTGTTAAACATGGTATTTATACCGCATTTTGAATGGTCGCCCATCATTAAACCACAAAACTGTAAGCCCGTGTCTTTAAAGCCTCCTTTCTTATAATCCCAAAGTTTTACGGAAGCATAATTGTTTTTAAGATTTGATGTATTGGTGTCGGCACCTAGATTGCACCATTCGCCAATAACCGAATTCCCTAAAAATCCTTCGTGCCCTTTGTTAGAATAGCCTTGAATAACAGAATTATTTACTTCACCACCCACTTTTGAATAAGGCCCAATAGTAGTACCGGTGTACATTTTAGCTCCCATTTTTACCACAGAACGTTTGCAAAGGGCAAAGGGGCCGCGAATATTTACCGACTCCATAACTTCAGTATCTTTGCCAATATAAATTGGACCATCTGTAGCATTTAGTGTGGCGTTAAAAAGTTTAGCCCCTTTTTCTATAAATATGTGTTCAGGCTTAATGGCCAGAACATGTTTTGGTATAGGTTCTGAAATTTTATCTTTGGTTAGAATTTCAAAATCTGCTTGAATGGCCTGGTGATTGAACGCGAAAATATCCCAAGTGTGTTTTAAAATGAGTGGTTCTTGTTCTAGATTTTTTGTATTTGAATAGTGTTCCGGTTTTGATGATCGGTAAGCTATGACTTCATCTTCAAATTTCAGTGCCTGTTCTAATTGGAGTTCTAAAATAGATTCCACCAAAGATTGACTAGGAAATACCGAGGCATTGATAAATAGATTGTCTTCTTTCAAATGTAAAGGCCACATTTCACTTAGGTAATCTTCAGTATGATTAGAAAATCGGGCATCCGTAAAATAATGAGACCATTTGTTTTTCAATTTTAAGATTCCGCAGCGTAATTCAGATACCGGTTTAGTGTAAGTAAAGGGGAGTAACTGATTTCGATAGGGTTCTATAAATACAATGTTCATCATAACGGGTTAATTTTAGATTTGTTTAGCTATATAGAAACCTAGAACAACTGCAAGTATTCCCAGAATCATACTCCCTGAAATATAAGTCAGTGCCTGTAAATATTGGTTTGATTTGAGTAGTTGAAGGTTTTCTGCAGCAAAGGCTGAGAATGTTGTAAATCCACCACAAAATCCGGTGATTAAAAACAATGCAAGAGGTTTTTTAATGATTTCTTCTAATTGATAAGCGATAAAAAAACCTATCAGCAAACTTCCTAAAATATTTACACTAAAAGTTCCGAGAAAAGCATTTGTAAATAAAGGGTTTAGCCATTTTGAAAGTAAAAACCTTAATACACTGCCAAGTCCACCACCTATAAAAACCAAAAACATGTTTTGCAAAGTCATCTAACAAATATAAGCAAGTAATTGAAATTTTCAGAAAGGCTTAATTCATTCTTTTAATCTTTTTCCGGGTCCTTATTCTTCCACCTGTTATCATTTTGATTTATATCAACTAGAATTCGGTTAGGGTCAATTACAACTTTACTTACTGTTTTATCTGTAGTTACGGCAGTCGTC
>CAYMXD010000462.1:0-2583 GCA_964394095.1 uncultured Mesohalobacter sp.
AAATGGTAACTGATGTTTTCTACTTCAACGACATTTATCCCCAATCCTGAAGTCGCATTATCCTGTGGATCGGCATCGATTAGTAAAAATTTCTTTTCCAGAACGCCTAATGATGCGGCTAAATTTACAGCGGTAGTCGTCTTACCAACCCCGCCTTTTTGATTTGCTATTGCAATGATTTTTCCCATAGGTTAAAATTAGGCGTAAAAATACAATTTATTATATCACTTAAAAATACTTTTTGATAACTTATAATTTATTTTTGAAATTAAAATTAATTATATATATTTGAAAAACAATAAGTTGCGTATTTTTGGTCGATACTTGTAACAAAATCAATAATATATCGTCGTAAAGATGAGAGTAACAATATATGAAAGCATCAGATTTTAATAGCAAAATTTTACCAGTGCAGCAAAAAATTTTTCGCTTGGCCCGGAGATTGTTAGTTTCATCTGATTCGGCCAAAGATGCTACACAAGAAGTACTCATAAAATTGTGGAATAAGAGAGAGGATTTCGCTAAGATCAAAAATATTGAAGCTTTCGCCATGACGATGACTAAAAACCATTGTTTAGATCAATTGCGACTCAAGTCAAGCCAAAATTTGAGATTAGTACATACCAATTATGACAACAATCGGGCCAACCCACAGGAAGAGCTAGAAGCCAAACAGGAGCTGAGTAGGGTAGAAGCTATGATGAAAGACCTGCCTAAAGCCCAGCAAATGGTAATTCATCTCCGAGAAATTGAGGGCTATGAATACGACAAAATTTGTGAAATCATGGATATGAAACCTACAGCAGTGCGAGTAGCTTTATCCAGAGGAAGAAAAACACTAGTAGAACAACTATCAAAACTAAAAGAAAATGAAAGAAGACGCCAAAATTGAAACGCTTTTAGAAAAGTACCTCGAGGGAGAAACTACTTTGAAAGAAGAAAATATATTGTCTAAATATTTTAATTCAGAAGACATAAAACCTGAATGGACGGCCTACAAAGATATGTTTACATATTTTGAACACAGTAAAGACAACACCCCTCAAATGTCATTCACGCCGCCACAAGAAAAGAAACCTAAATTCGACTTTTTTCAAAAATATGCGGCTGTGGCTATGATTCTTTTAATAGGGACGATCTTTATTACTCAACAACAAAAGCCCGAAGATTTAGGAACTTATGATGATCCGGAGGTGGCTTTACAAGAGACCAAAAAGGTTTTTAATCTTATAAGCCATCATTTAAACTCGGGTACAGACGACATTAAATACCTGAACACTTTAGAAGAAACTAAAACTAAATATATAAATACAATTGAACCCAAATAAACAGAAACTATGAAAACTATTTTAATTTTATTTACTACAGTAATATTGTCGGGATATACCTATGCACAAGATTTTGAACGCTATGAAAACAATCCGGGCATAACCTCTGTCATTATTAATAAGAACATGTTCAAGTTAATGACAAAATTAGACCTGGATAGCAAAGACAAAGAAGTTCAGGAATACGTTGAACTCATTCAGAACCTTGAGGACATCAAGATATTTAAAACCAATAGTGCTGAAATGAGTGATGAACTCGATAAAGACGCAGAATCTTATGCTGCGAAAAATAAACTCGAAGAACTTATGCGAATGAGAGATGGCGATAAGAAAATTTCATTTCTTTTTAAACCCGGTAAAACTGACGATCAAATTTCACAGCTTTTTATGCACATTCAAGGGGTAGAGGGTCAAAACGAGACCGTCTTGATTATCATCAACGGATTGATAGATTTAAAACAAGTCTCAAGGCTTGCCAACGATCTTGACGTGCCCGGCGCAGATTCACTTAACAATTAAAACCATTATCATGAAAAATATTTTATCAATTTGCCTTAGTGCATTAGTCCTAACATCCTGTCAGACCAATTCACTACAATCCTTTATGGTAGACCATAAGTCTGATGACAACTTTATAAGTATTGATTTTTCTCTGCGAACTTTTGTAGACAATTTTGATGACCTTCCACAAGAAAAGAAGCAACTTTTTGAAGATATCAATAAAGTCAATTTCTTAGCCTTCAGAAAGAATGAAACGAATTCAACTTCATATACCGAGAAAAGAGAACAATTACTTGGTATTTTAAGCAATGAATTTGAAGGCAACCAACTCATGTCTGTTAACGCCGAAGAGGGAATAATCAAAATGTATGCCGACAATGTTGAAGATAACGCAGAGGAAATTATAATCTTTGCCAGTAGTGAAGATAAAGGCTTTATGGTTTTCCGCTTACTCGGAAACGACTTAAACCCTTCTAATTTTTATAAAATAATGACCATGTCTGATGAAATGAATTTTGATTCATTAGCCAAAATGGTGGATTTGTAGCCTCATATTTTATTTGTTTTGTTAGAGTGAAAGCAGTCTTGTAATGGGGCTGCTTTTTTTTAGAATAATTCTATTCATTTTGTTTTGTAGAATAAGAAAGCTTATTATCTTTGCACTCGCTTAAAAAATGAGTTTAAATTTTTTTTAAGTTTATGAGTTTAAAGTTTATATCTTTTATATTTTAAATTCATTTTAGAGTAGTATATA
>CAYMXD010000463.1:0-2583 GCA_964394095.1 uncultured Mesohalobacter sp.
CTTAAAATTACCTTTTTTAATATCTTCTTTTGAATGAAATTCTATTACCCAACTGTAATTAAAATTATAATATATCGTTTCATGTTTTAGATTTTAAGTTTATTAGTATCTAACATCATGCCATTTGAAAACATGGTGTTGGTTCTTCAGGCAATCTAAGGTCTTCTTTCATTTGTGTCATCAACCTCTTGGTGTGTCTTTCGGGGTCAACGATTTTCATGGTTTTAAAACGCTCCATCCTAAAGTATTTGGCGTTGCGCTTTGATAAGTCCACCAGGGCTTTTTTATCGCCAAGCTTAGGGACGACCACTTCGCTATCTTCGCCTATGTCGACTTCAAAAGGTACGAAGGTGGTTTTTGAAATTGAGTTAAAGCGTTGCCTTATTTCAACGATTCCCAACTCTAGTAAAGCCTTGTCGTCTTCGTCTAAACGTTTTTTGAGTTCTATAGTGTGTGAGCGGATGATGGCGCCATTAACCACCTTAAGAAAGTTGACATACCCATAACTCTCATCGGATACAATAGCAAAGACATCCACATTGCTAATTTTGGGATTTACTATGGTTGATTTGGCCTGATAGCGCTCTAGGCTTTTTATCTTTTGCTTGATTTTTTCAGCTTCTTCAAACCGAAGGTCTTCGGCCAATGTTTTCATTTGTTGTTTAAAAACTCTTAGGGAACTGTTGAAATTTCCTTTAATGATTTGTCGAACGGCTTCTATTTGCGCATTGTAATCTTCTTCATTTTGATAGCCTTCGCAGGGGCCTTTACAGTTTCCAAGATGGTATTCTAGACAGACTTTAAATTTACCGGACTTAATTTTTTCTTCGGCCAGATCATATTTGCAGGTACGGATTTGATAAAGCCCTTTTATGAGACCAAGTAGGGTTTTTACGGTTTTTAGGCTGGGAAAAGGGCCGTAGTACTCGCTGCCGTCTTTTATCATTCGCCGTGTTAAAAATACTCTGGGGAAACGTTCATTTTTGATGCAAAGCCAAGGGTAAGTTTTATCATCCCTTAGCATGACATTAAAACGTGGTCTTCTAGATTTGATGAGATTGTTTTCTAGTAACAACGCATCTGCTTCAGAATTAACGACAATATGCTTGATGTCTCTTATTTTTTTGACCATGACATCAATTCGTCTGGAGTCGTGGGACTTTGTAAAATAAGAATTGACTCTTTTTTTTAAATTTTTGGCTTTTCCGACATAAAGAAGTTTTTGGTCTTTATCATAGAATTGGTACACTCCCGGATTTTCCGGTAAGGTTTTTAAAGCTAATTCTAAAGTCGATTCCGGCATATTAAAAATTCTACGACTAAAATAAAAAAAAGTCAGTTAGCCTGTGGGGATTGAAATGTAAAAACTTACTTGGTTAGATTGTTTTATCAATCATCGAATGAGATTTGACCAAATCTTTCAGCTTTGTCAATCCAATTTTGTTTTTCTTCTTTGATAAGGGATTTCCATTTTCTTAATTCAGTCTCATTTATTTTGTAGATCTCATGAAGAAAGATAGGTGTAAAATATTTTAAATCTAGTTATGTTTTGAAGTACAGACTCTTTACTTGCCACATGGTTTTTTCATAAAAAATTACCTAAAAAAGATTTATTTCTATCACCGTTTTTTTGGTGGTATAATATCAAAATACCAAAGAAAAGATTGACGTAAAAGTCACATTTTTAACATTATTATTTATGGTTTGAGTTTTTGTTTTCAAGCGATTGCTTAAAGCCAGGTAAAAGTTCACTGTTGTATTGTTTAGCTTTATCAACTTTTTTCTCCCAATCCTTAAGTTCTTTAACATTCATTTATTTTAGGGTTTAAAAATCAAAATGTTTTTTTTCTATCGGAATAGCTTTCACCTTTTCAATATTATCTAATATTTTTCTGCAAGTCGATACGAGTTTCTCTTTTTCTGGAGGGTTGCCAAAAAAGAGATCATCAATTACGCAGTCATCAGCTTCCATTATTTCTTTAGTCAGTTTTGTGGCCTTATCAATGTATTCAGGCTCGTCTTTACAGATGCCGGAGAGCACCCCGTACCGCAATGTTAAGTCGTGATTAAATTTTTCTGCTTCAATGATGATGGCTTTATATGTTTAATTGATAAATTATCTGTATCCATTGTATTGAGAATCTGTTAAGCAAAAAGCCCACTAAAATATGAGCTTTTTAATTAAAATATAACATAAAATAAGCTACTCTTCATCATCATAAGCCTTATCCATCACAAAACTTTCCATAAATTTGGTTGTGTAATTTCCGGAAAGGTAATCCGGATGGTCCATGAGCTGTCTGTGAAAGGGTATGGTCGTTTTTACACCCTCTACAATAAATTCGTTGAGGGCTCTTTTCATTTTTTTGATAGCCTCTTCTCGGGTTCTTGCTGTAGTGATAAGTTTAGCTACCATAGAGTCGTAGTTTGGAGGTATCACATAACCACTGTAAACATGAGTATCTAATCTTACACCATGGCCGCCCGGCGCATGGAGGTTTGTGATTTTTCCCGGCGAAGGTCTAAAGTTATTGTAAGGATCCTCAGCATTAATTCTGCATTCTATGGAATGCAGCCTTGGCA
>CAYMXD010000464.1:0-2578 GCA_964394095.1 uncultured Mesohalobacter sp.
CAACAACCCCTACAACCCAAATTTTAATGAAAACACCTATAGCTATCATATTTATAAAGTTGAATAATTTAATATTTTAACTTATTTTTAGCAAAAAAAAAAAAAAAATACAAGTTGTAGTTTTGGGTATGTTTAAATTTTAAAAAATTTTGTATTATGAAGAAATTATTACCAACTGTTGCTTTCGTCTGTTTTGCTTTTACATTAATGAGTCTTCAACAGCTACAACAACAAGAAATCACAGCCGTAATAGATGATAAAGAAAAATCCTGTGTTACTGGAGCCGGGCAAACAGCACCATTCTGGAAGCGCACATGCCATGATTGTAAAGTTCACTTTAATAATTGGACAGGGAGAAGCACTTCTACAAAATCTTAATTGCATCCAGTTTAAAATAGAAAGAAGTTGTATATGTGGTTCAATATTTTACAAATATATTACTTCGAGAACAATTATTAACTGCTATTGCCAAAGTGATAATACCCTGAGTTTACAATGTTAAAAATGATTATACAAATATAATGAGATTAGATTATATTATTTTAATCCTTCTAACGTTATTTTGTAGAACATTAATATCAATATAGTGTATTACTTTTTAATCAATAAGAATACCTCTAAGCTCTGCCTCGAGGTATCCTATAAAATGTCATTCCAGTGAAAACTGGAATCCAAATAAATAATTTTGTTTTTTGATCTTTTTAGGTCAAAACCTGTGCTCAACTTGATTGGGTATGAAACTAGCGAAATACTTCTATGGCTCTGCCTTGAAGATAGTTCGTTTCAAAAAATTATTTATTCACCCAAAGTATAATCTAAAGATAATGCAGTTGGCAAATATATACGGTAATAGGGCATCTGAATAAAATTTTTAAAGTAAAAATTTTAATTGAATTATCAGATTTATAGAAATTATAAATTTATGAATATAATTAAACAGTTTTTTTTCATGGTTTGTTTTCTTCTTCTATGGTCATGTAGTCATGAGGAACATCAATTTAAATTTTATACAGATTTTGAAAATAACTATAATTTACAGAGTAATCCCATAGAAAACATCTCTGATAGTATATATCCGCAAAGTATAAGTATTTACAAAGATAAAGTTATATTTTGTGACTATTCTTCAGACCCCCATTTTTCGGCATACCAGCTACCAGATTTTAAATTTTTAGCTAATTTTGGAAAACATGGCGATGGTCCGATTGACTTTAATAGCCCGGTTGTTTGGAATCAAATAGAAAAGGGGGAAATTGGCATATATCAAATGAATCAAATGAAGTTCGATTTTTATAATATTGATAGCCTCATTCTTAACAATATAAATAAAAACCATCTCACCCCAACATATCTGCCGCCTGAAATTGATGACGCCGTAAATATCATTTATTTAAAGCAAAATATATACCTAGGCTCAGGAGCAAATTCTTCTGGTGAATTTTTTGTTTATAACTCCATATTCAAATGATATAATTAGAAACAGGGTTTATAATGAAAAAACAAAAGACTTGATTTGGAAAGAAAATATCACAGTTTTTGACAAGAAATTCATTGATAAAATTACTGAATACAATCTATTGGAAGAATTATATCTTGGCATCATAAAAATAAAACCGGATAAAACCAAGTTTGTAAAAACTAATATTTACAATCCTTTGATACATGTTTTTGACAATAACATGAAATTAAAGTTTACCATTGCAAACCAAAACCTAAATCCACCAATTATTGATGATGGAAAAAAGTCTTTTGGTTCTGAAACTAAAATGTATTACACCAACTGTTATCTAACTGATAATTTTATATACGCTGTTTATAGAAATTGTACATTACAAGAATATAATGACTATGAGTGTAATAGTGTAGAAATACATTCTTTTGACTGGGATGGTAACCCCATTTCAAAATACTTTTTAAATGAAGGTATAGCTCCCTTGTCACCCTTCGTAGTAGATGAAGATAGATTAAAAATATATACTATAAACCCCAAAACAGAAGATTCCTATTATAGTATATTCGACATAAATAACTAGTTTATAAAATCAATATGCTAACTAAACTTATTTTTTCATTTTCTTACATAATGTTTGCATTTGTCTGTTTTTCACAAAATCTTGTTGATATAGAAGGTGTGACTTATGATAAAAACACAAATAAACCCTTGCCTTATGTAAATATTATGGTCTTAAATGAATCTGTGGGGATTACCTCAGATAAAAATGGAAAATTTTCTTTTAACACAAAGAAGATAGATTCTATGGATACTTTGTTCTTTTCTCATGTTGGTTATTTTTCAAAAAAAATTCAAGTTGGAAATTTAAATAAGGGTATTATAAAATTAAAACCCAAAAATATTATTCTTGATGAAGTGGAAATTCTTCTCAATAAAAAGAATAATGAATCTAAAATAGTTGAGTTAAATAGGTTTAATAAAAGAAAAACTTCTTTAGTATATAGTACAGAGCCCTTTAATAATAAAGGTAGTTTATGGATACCATACAGAGATATGGAACCTTCAATTGAGACCATGTATTTTTCAAATGATCAAGTTGATAGCGATTTTGTTCAGTTGAAAGAA
>CAYMXD010000465.1:0-2575 GCA_964394095.1 uncultured Mesohalobacter sp.
CAAAAGACGTCATCAATATTGGTCGCAATCTTACCCGAGCCGCTTCTAAAGCCGCATCGAATAAACTCATGCCTTCCTGCCGGCGTTGTATGCCGAATTCTACAATTAAAATAGCGTTTTTAGCCAACAATCCAAGCAGCATAATCAAGGCAATTTGAAAGTAAATATTATTTTCTAAACCGGCAATATTGGTGCTCCAAAACGCCCCGGCGACACCAATGGGCAAGGATAAAATCACCGACAATGGCAGCAGATAACTCTCGTATTGTGCGGCTAGGAAAAAATACACAAAAACAATACTTAAGATAAAAATCACTATTGACTGCCCGCTGGCAGCGATTTCCTCACGGGTGATTCCGGAAAATTCAATATCGTAATTGTTGCCCAGTTCAGCATCGGCGGTTTGTCGTATGGCGTTTATAGCGTCTCCGGAACTAAAACCCGGTGCCGAAGACCCGTTAATGGTGACCGCATTATACAAGTTGAAACGTTTGACCACCTGTGGGCCATAAACCCGTTCTAATTTCACAAATTCTGAAATCGGGGCATTTTCACCCGAGGGCAGTTTTACAAAAATACTGTTCAAGCTGTTTTCGTCTTCTCTATCTTCGGGCAGGGCTTGAATATACACCCGAAATTGTTTACCAAATCGGGAGAAATTGGAGACATAAAATCCACCGACATAAGCTTGCATAGAAGACAAGACTTCATCAACTGAAACACCACTGGCTTTGGTTTTTGGCACATCAACATCCATTCTAAATTGTGGAAATTGGGTGCTAAACGAGTTTGAAGCAAAAGCAATGGCTTGTTGTTGATTTAAGGCACCAACAAAATTTGAAGCTTCGGTATCTAATTCATCAAAACTTGAAGCAGAGCGGTCTATGAGTTGCATTTCAAAACCATCGGCAGAACCATAGCCTGGAACACTTGAGGGTGTAAAAAATAGAATTTCAGCATCACTAATATCGGCAACGGCTTGATTGAGTTTTTCAACGATGGGATTGAGCTGGGTTTCGTCAGTTGTGCGTTCTTCCCAATCTTCCAAAATAATAAATCCTTGACCATAAGAACTTCCGGAGCCGTTAAAGAAATTCCGACCACTTATCAACGAGGCCGTTCTTATGCCTTCAATATCTGAAATACGATCATAAACCATTTCTGTGGCTTTGTAAGTTCGGTCTAAAGACGCCCCTTCGGGTAATTCCATATTCATAAACACCACACCGCGATCTTCGGTAGGCACAAAACCTGTCGGTGTCATTTTGTTGGCGAAGAAGATGGCGACCCCGGCAAGTATTAAAATTAAAAAAGCGACCCATTTTTGTTTCAAAAGGAAACGCAATGAGTAAATATATTTATTGACTAAAGCTTTAAAACCTGAGTTGAAAGCGTCAAAAAATCGAGTGAGAAAATTTTTCTTTTTAGATTTTTCACTGACAGGTTTAAGAAATAAAGCGCACAATGCCGGACTAAGCGTTAAAGCATTTACAGCTGAAATCAAAATAGCTACAATCAAAGTCACTCCAAATTGTTCGTAAAACACCCCCGCCGGTCCTTTGATGAATGTAATCGGGACAAAAACTGCCGCCATAACCAAAGTGATGGAAATAATAGCACCACTGATTTCACTCATAGCCGAGATTGACGCTTCTTTGGCACTACTGGCACCACCTTCAAGTTTGGCGTAAACGGCCTCCACCACTACAATAGCATCATCTACCACAATCCCGATGGCCAGCAACAAGGCAAAAAGCGTTAATAAATTGATGGAATACCCAAATATATTCAGAAAGAAAAAAGTCCCGATAATAGACACAGGGACGGCAATGGCGGGAATTAAGGTGGATTTGAAATCTTGTAGAAATATAAATACAACCAAGAAAACCAGTAAAAAAGCTTCGATTAAAGTTTTTTGAACTTTGCTTATAGACGCTGTTAAAAATTTGTTGGTGTCATAATTGATTAAATATTCAATCCCATCAGGAAAATTTTGTTCAAGCTCGTCAAATTTGTCATAAATGCGTTCGATGATTTCTTGGGCATTTGACCCCGGCGTTTGAAAAATTCCAAAATTTACACCGGGATGACCTTTACTTCGTGATAAGGAATTATAAGAAAAGGCATCCAATTCTATTTCGGCAATATCTTTCAGTTGAAGGTATTCGTTATTGTTTAAAGTTTTTATGATGATATCTCCATACTCATCAGCTGTTTTTAATCGGCCTTTGTAGGTAATGACATATTCAAAGGATTTTCCTGCATTTTGAGCAATAGAACCCGCAGCAGCTTCCTGACTTTGCTCGTTGATGGCGGCGATAACTTCGGAAGAAGCGATGTTATAATTCGCCATTTTTTCAGGATCCAGCCAAACCCGCATGGCGTAATCTTTCCCTCCAAAAACGGAAACATTGGCCACACCGTCTATTCTCTGCAATTCCGGTTTTACGTTGATGTTCAGATAATTTTGAACATAAGTATCTGAATATTCTGAGGTTTCAGTAAAAATAGCGGCATAAAGCAAAGCTGAATTTTGCTGTTTTTCTGTAATCACACCGGCGCGAATGACTTCATC
>CAYMXD010000466.1:0-2566 GCA_964394095.1 uncultured Mesohalobacter sp.
TTCCGCTTTTAAGAAGTAAACTTCTTTTGTAAACTAACACACCTTTGTCATTTACGGAAAATATAGCGGAGTAGTCGCCAAATTTAGACGAAATATTAACATCATTAGGTTTAGACTCAATTGCCATACCCTGAGGTAAAATTATGTCTATTTCATCTTCATCAAAAAAACCTCTTTCTATCACAAAAGGCGTCTTTCTGTTTCTAATCTTGTCTGGAATACTAATACTTTGATTTAATGCATTCACCAACACCATAAACCGATTACCAAATTTTTTACAGTAATTTTTGGAAGAAAAATCGAGTTGTTCAATAAATTCAACTTGATCTGAATTTTTTGTAAATGTATATGAATTTATTTCAAGATTTTTTAAATGGCCATACTTGGATTTATAGTATTTTAATATGTCCTTTTTAGATTTTTTTTCCAAATAGTATTTATTATCAAATTGCGTTCCAGTTTATGTTATACTAAAATCCGCATTGAGGTGACCATCAGGTGTTATATTAAGTTGCCCGGCAATTTTCTGGTAATTGTCTTTAGGTTTATAGACATCCGTATGTTTTATTGTGCCCCCGGTTTCATCAATAACAAGGACATCCCTATCGTCTGTAAAAGTTCCTAAAAATCCAAAAGGGATGTCTTGATTAGTACATTCCAACCATATATCTCTATCTTCTAATGGAATATTAAGTATAACATGATTACCTTGCATGGAGGCAAAATCTTTTTCAATATCAATTTTTTCATTTCCGGCATAGACAACACTGTACTTAGCATTTATCCCGGCAATTTTCAATAAAGCTTTTGTATAATTGGTTAGTCCTTTGCAATCTCCATATTTAACTTCATCAACAGTTTCAGCATCAATAGGTTGCCACCCGCCGATACCCACCTGAACACTGATGTATCGGGTTTTGCTTTGCACATAATCATATATCAGTTTTATTTTTTCAATAGGATCCTTTATGCCATAGGTCAATTGTAAAATATCGTATTTGGTTCTTTCTGTTACAATGTCTCTATCCTTAATAAGTTCCTCATATTGCCATAGACCAAACTGTTTCCAGTTTTCAGCCTGACCTTTTACGCCCTCAAGATTAAATTGAGATAAAGCAATATGCACAATTGGTGAAAATGTATTTAGCCCGGGGCTGTAGCTTTCATGTTCTAAAGCTTTTATGTTTTTAGCCTCACAAACGATTTTATTGGGCTCTTTTGTCACCTTAATATCATCGTGAAAATCAAGATTTTTCTCTAAATGCCTTAAATTTAAACCTGCATTATCGATAACGATAAATTCATTGTTCATGACACTTTGGTTATAATTGTTTATAGGTCGCCAAAAAGGAATAAAAGCTGTATTTTTATTTTTTATTTTGTAACTAAATTTTACTGTATACGGATAATCTAAAGGCGTATAGTCTAATACATAAACTCTACTGTCAGAATACAATGTCCCACCACTTACTGCACTTAAATCTCTAAAATCTTTTTTCTTAATTTTTTTAATTTCTTTACCAATTTTATCATAAATAATTACTTCTAATTCTCTTACAGATACATTCTTTTCATAAGGTAAATAAGCATCAATATCTTTATCTCCAAATTTGTTGAATACAGTAATAACTTTTTCATGCTCAATGACCATATTTCTATCAGAGTTTATCTCTATCTTGGTTTGTGAATGTCTTATACACGAATTGGCATCTTGAGTAAACTTCTCATCGATTATTAAAGATTGGTATTTGGCATCCTGACCAAAAAAAGGATGATGCGAAAAAATAAAAAGTATAGTTAAAAGAAAATATTTCAAAATTTTAAAATTTTATTCAAAAGTAATATTTAATATTTTTTAACAAAAAGGATTTTTAGTATTTATCCTTAGAATCCATAAATATCGTCACCGGGCCATCGTTTTGCAAAGACACTTGCATATCGGCACCAAAAATTCCGGATTTAACCTCCTGATTAAGAGTTTGGGACAATTCTAAAATAAATTTTTCATACATAGGTTCTGCAACATTTGGTTTAGCAGCTTTGATAAAACTCGGGCGGTTGCCTTTTTTGGTCGAGGCATGTAAGGTGAATTGGCTAATGACAAGAGCTTCAAAGCCCTTATCGAGGAGACTTAAGTTCATTTTTCCATCTTCATCAGAGAATATACGCATTGCACTTATTTTTCTTACAAGCCACTTTAAATCTTCATAGGTATCTTCCTGTTCAATACCTAAAAAAATGAGTAAGCCTTGGCCAATCTTAGACTCAAAATCAGGACTAACATTTACTTTTGCTTTTTTAACACGTTGTATTATCACTCTCATAAAGTCTAATCATAAGGGTTTGATCGGTAAGTACCTTCACTGTCTTCTAATTCTTCTAAAATTTGTAGATAACTCTTGTATCTGGTATAGGCAATACCGTCATTTTCCAATGCTGACTTAACGGCACATTTAGGCTCTTTGTCGTGTAAACAATTATGAAATTTACATTCTGACTTTAAAGCGAAAAACTCTCTAAAATAATCGCCGAGCTCTTCTTTCTCCATATCAATCATTCCAAACCC
>CAYMXD010000467.1:0-2563 GCA_964394095.1 uncultured Mesohalobacter sp.
TTTGGTGTGCTCGAGGCGGCTATGGCACTGCTCGAATCATAGATCAAATTGATTTCAGTCCTCTATTGAAAAATCCAAAATGGATTATCGGCTATTCTGATGTTACAGCATTGCACTTGCATCTTCAATATTTAGGACTGGCAAGTTTGCACGCACAAATGCCGGTAGATATTGAGAATAAATCCACAGCTACCATTGAAAGTCTAAAACAATCTCTATTTGAAATCCCCTTTGATATCACATATACGTCGACTTTTCACTGCCGTTCAGGCGAATGTGAGGGCGAACTCATCGGTGGAAATTTATCGGTCTTGTATTCGACTTTAGGGACTTATCCCATTTCGGTTTTTCATCAAAAAGTATTAATTTTAGAGGATTTAGACGAATACCTGTACCATATCGATAGAATGATGCTGAATTTGTACAGAACAGGATTGTTGAAGCAGATTAACGGTTTAATTGTAGGTGGCATGAATGACATGAATGACAACAGCATTCCATTCGGGAAAACCGCTTATGAAATCATAGACAATTATGCTGAAAAACTCCATATTCCTGTAGCTTATGATGCGCCTTTTGGACATACCGCAAATAATTTAGCACTATGTTTGGGGAGAAAGGTGAGCTTAAAAGTTTTTGAAAACAAGGTATCGATAACATATTAAATTATGGCTGAGCATAACAAATTAGGCAACGAAGGCGAAGACCTGGCTGTGGCTTTGCTTCAAAAAAAGGGCTATGAAATTTTGGCAAAAAATTACCGCTACCTAAAAGCAGAAGTTGATATTATCGCTTTAAAAGATGAAATACTTGTAGCCGTTGAAGTCAAAACCCGAAGTACACCGGAGTTCGGCGATCCCCGCGAGTTTCTAAAGCCCGCTCAGATTAAACGTTTGGTAGAAGCCGTTGATCATTTTGTGAATTCAAAAGGACTGGAGTACGAAGTGCGTTTTGATTTTGTCGGCATCATCAAAAACAAACTCGGTACCCGACTGGAGCATATTGAGGATGCATTTTTGCATTTTTGAAAAGCCCCCTTGCCCCCAAAGGGGGAATTATGGTAGTCCCTAATCCCAAAGAGGAACTTTTGAGTATATCTCTGATGATTATAGAGATTTTTCTGTAATTATTCTACTTTCTAATGGCGTTTTTTGTTCGTCAATGCGAGTTAATTATAGCTGTGTAAACAGCTTTAATTGACGTAGTAATCTTTAATATAGAAGTTCAATACTGGTTAAAAATACGTTATGTTTTTCAATGGCAGGAGATTAAGTCAGTCGTTTAATTCCTTCGTAATGACTTGATTTTACTTGTCACTGTGAGGATATTTTAGCTGAATGAACAGCTTTAATTGATGTGGAAATCTCTTATTTTGAAATATAATGCGGCTCAAATAACCTATTTGAGTCCTTTCTCTCTTTCTTAATGGCGCTACTTAAAACTTTGATTTTTCTTCATCTCTTCAGCCAGCCATTGTTCTTTATGTGATTGTTGTCTTAGATTTTTGAGGATGTTTTTAAAACTTTCTTCATCTTTATCCTGACTCAGCTTGAATGTGGCTTCAATTTTGTCAATGCTAATTTCAAATCCCGTGATGGCTTGCATGTGAAGTTTGCGGTAGTCTTCAGGAATATTGTTATAAAATGTAGGAGAACTCTTATCACCACCTTCAAATTTTAGGGTAAAGGTTTTCATCAATTCTATAAATTCGGTGTCTTCTAAAAACCTCAAAGTCCCTTGAACCTGTACACTCATATAATTCCAGGTGGAGGCGACATGAGGTTTGCTGTACCAACTCCCACTAATGTAGGCATTTGGTCCGGAAAAAACGACTAAGACCTGAGGGTTTTCTACAAAGGCCTTGTGATGATCCGTTTGTTTCATGATGTGGCCCTGAAGACTTTTTTTATCTTCACTAAAAATCAAAGGGACTTGCGTGGCGACCGGTTTTCCTGTCGCGTCGCTCGAAGTCATGAAGGCAAAGGGATGCTCCTCTATAAAGTTCCGGATTTTGGACGAATCGGTTTCTGTATATATTTTTGGTTTGTACATGTCATGTAATTTTTGTTAGGCTATTTCAGAAAGTTCCATAAAAAGCTTAGCTTTCAACAAAGTCCATGTAATCGATTAAGCCTAACCACAAAATTAATTTAAAATCTCTGTGTTTTTCGTATCTCCGTGGTTATAAATTTTCAGTGCAGAAGCAAAATGTTAATTAAATGCTCTACAATCATTTTTATATGAAAATTATTAAATGTGCAATGGTGCTTTCACAAGCAAAATAGGCTAATCATTATAATTTTTGTTCAGTTAAAAAATTTAGACAACATAAATTTTTTGGATCAGGGATAGAAAAATACTTAATTCGATATTCTTTTACTGAAGCAAATTAAAATTCTTACACAACAATTGTTTTTTTTCCAAACAATCTTCCTACGTTATACAAAACTTACTGAAAAAGTGTTTTTGAATTTTTGTTCCAATGGTCGAAAACTAATTCTGAAAATGCAACAATTTTTGTTTCACTTTCATAAGCAGTAACCGTAAATTTATCCGCTGCCTT
>CAYMXD010000468.1:0-2560 GCA_964394095.1 uncultured Mesohalobacter sp.
TTTAGTTTGAGTTGCTAAATTTATGCAAATGTTATGAACTAGCAAACTCTAAGTTAAATTTTATTACTAAAAAATCCCAACACCTCTCAGATATTGGGATTGAATTACTGTAAAAAAAATTATTCTTCTGTAAAACCTTTGATAACCTCTTCGCTGACACCCATGTTTGAGAATCCACCGTCGTTATATAAGTTTTGAAGTGTAACTCTTTTTGTTAAATCTGAAAATAAGCTTATCGTATAGTCTGCGCAATCTTGAGCAGTCGCATTTCCAAGTGGAGACATTTTGTCGGCGTAGGCAATAAAACCATCAAAACCTTTTACACCTTTACCTGCTGTAGTTGGTGTAGGTGACTGTGAAATGGTATTCACCCTTACATTTTTTTTCTTACCAAAGTGGTAGCCAAAACTTCTGGCAATAGATTCTAAAAACGCCTTATTATCAGCCATATCATTATAATCTGGAAATACACGTTGTGCAGCCATATAAGTTAAGGCCACGATGCTGCCCCATTCGTTCATCGCGTCTTTTTTATACAAGGTTTGCATCACTTTATGAAAAGACATGGCCGAAACATCAAGACCTTTGTGGGTCCAGTCGTATTTTTGGTCTGTATAGTGTTTTCCTTTTCTTACGTTAATAGACATCCCAATAGAATGCAAAACGAAATCTAATTTACCTCCCAATATTTCCTGGGCTTTATCAATGAGGTTTTCTAAATCTTCCAAGTTTGTGGCGTCTGCAGGAATAATTTCAGAATTTGTCTTTTCAGCAAGCGCCTTAATGGTTCCCATTCTCATGGCAATAGGCGCATTTGTTAAGACAAAATTTCCACCTTCTTCGTGAACACGTTCTGCTGTTTTCCAGGCTATAGAATTTTCATCTAATGCGCCGAATATAATTCCTTTTTTTCCTTTTAATAAGTTATATGACATATCTATTTACGATTTTTGATTTTTGATTTACGATTTACGATTTACGATTTTTAGTTATTTATAATGTAATATGTATAGTCTATAATAATTTGTAAGTCATATTTCAAACTTACTATTAACAACTAGTAATTACAAAAACAAATATAGTTAATTATTTAGTTGAGTAAACTCTTGGCATGCGCAATTGCCGAATTTGAGTTTTGATGTCCACCTAACATTTGCGACAATTCTATTATACGCTCTTCAGTATTCAACTCTTTTATTTGGGTTTCTGTAGTTTTTTCACTTACATCTTTTAAAACCTTAAGATGCTGTTTGCCTTTTGAGGCAATTTGTGGTAAATGGGTAATTGAAATCACTTGCATTTTTTTACTCATTATTTTCATTATATCGCCCATTTTTAATGCTATTTCACCAGATACTCCAGTATCGATTTCATCAAATATAACGGTTGGCAAGTTTTCATAGCTAGCCAAAGTACTCTTGATGGCCAGCATTATTCTGGAAATCTCACCTCCGGAGGCCACTTTATGTAAAGGTCTTAAGGATAAGCCCTTATTTGCAGAAAATAACCAAACTAATTGATCTTTTCCATATTTATGGTAATCTTCTGAGGGTTTAACCTCGATGTTAATAGATGCATTTTGCATACCTAAATTAGCTAAAACTTTAAGCAATTTAGCCTCAAGCGTTTTGGCAGATGCTTTTCTATTGTCTTTTAATGTTTCAGAAAGTTTTTTAAGCTTATTCTCATTTCGCTCTAAGTCTTCTTGACAAGTCTGTATTTGTTGATCTATATTAGAAAAATCAAAAAGTTCCTGTTCTAATTGTTCTTTAATCTCAATCAGTTCAATGTCTGTTTTAACCTGATGCTTTTGAAGTAAAGCATTTAAATTCTGAAGCCGGCCCTCGATGTCTTCAAGTTTTTGTGGATTAACTTCTACATCACTTAATCGGTTCTCCAGTTCAAGTCCTATATCCTCTGTTTCTATTAAGATGCTCTGTAGTCTTTCTTTAAGATCTTGATATGAAGATACAGATTGAGCAATTTGATTTAACCTTCTATTCACAACAGCCAGCTGATCGTAAACCCCATGGTTTTCCTGCTGTATGATTTCAATGCTTTCTGAAAGCATTTGCTGTATATCTTCGGCGTTTTGAAGGCTTTGGTATTCGTCTTCTAGTTTGTCTTGTATGCCTTCAGCCAGATTTGTTTTGTCTAATTCATCAAATAAAAACTGATTATAATCTTGCCTTTTGGCAGCCTCAAACTTTTCGTTTTTTAAGTCTTTGAGTTTTGATTTTAAATACTTGAAATGCTTTAAGCTTTCTTGATAATCTTTCAAAACACTATTGTGATTTGCGATTTTGTCTAAAACGTGGTATTGGTTCTGAGACTGAGCCAGAGATTGAGATTCATTTTGACTGTGGATATCTAAAAGGAAAGGCTTTAAGTCCTGCAAAATTTTCAGCTTTACAGGGGTATCATTTATAAAAGCTCTTGTTTTTGAGGTTGTGATTTCGCGTCTAAAAATACTCTGGTTTTCATAGTCGAGATCGTAGCTTTCAAAAACCGATTTTAAATTAAATTTACTTAAATCGAATTCTGCTTCAATAATACATTT
>CAYMXD010000469.1:0-2556 GCA_964394095.1 uncultured Mesohalobacter sp.
ATGTGACGAGTATCACTAAAATGCGTTATAATCTGAAAATCAGAATATTAAGACATTTGTTGTATGAAAGCATATACCTTTATAACATCTTACTGCAAAAAAAGCACTGATGCAAATAAGTCTGGATTCAATCACTTAGATACAACTAATCTTATTGAATTTTTAGGGGTTTTGTGCTTTTATGATAAGAATCATTAATGATTTGATAGGTTTGTTTGTTAAAGTGGTGTATTTTTGAGGTTATATGCAAGTTGGCAACAAGGCAAAATCACTTCCTAATTTCAGGGACTTTACAATTAAAACCATATCTTTATTGAAAATGTAAATAAAAAATGAGCACTTCAAATAAAAATGATATACGTTGGGAGCAAAGGTTTTCAAATTTTAATAAAGCACTTCTAAAGCTATCCGAAGCCGTTGATTATATCAAAACGCATTCGGTAAAAAATGAAAAAAACCTTGAAATTGATAGTGCTGAAGAAGTTTTAGAGGAGATTATTAAAGAAGGATTAATTCAACGATTTGAATACACATACGAGATGGCTTGGAATGTCATGAAAGATTATGCTTATTATCAAGGAAATTCCGAAATTAGCGGTTCACGAGATGCAATACGTTATGCCTTTTCATCTAACTTAATTGAAAATGGAGAAATGTGGATGGAAATGATTAAAAGTAGAATTAAAACATCCCATACTTATAATGAAGAGACAGCTAACGAAATATATATCAAAATAATTGAAGAATACCACCTAGCTTTTTTAGATTTTCAAAACATAATGGAGTCTAAACGAACTGAGAAACAACAGGATTTATTTGACAAACAGTAATGTACGGATTAAAAGAAAGAGATATAGAAAAGATTAAATCAGTTTTCTGTGAATATCCAGAAATTGATAAAGTTATGTTATATGGTTCACGTGCAAAAGGTGATTATCGAAAGAACTCTGATATTGATTTGAGTATAGTGGGTGGTGTCAACTTAGATAAAATTCTTAGTATTGAGACTAAACTTGATGACCTATTTTTACCTTATGAATTTGATTTATCAATATTCAATAAAATTAAAAATATAGCTTTAAAAGAACACATAAATCGAGTAGGATTAACTTTCTATGAAAAAGAAAGCTCAGTTGCCAACACTGTTGATACGCAATAGTTAGGTTTGTGCTTAAAACGAAAATAGGAAGCCTATAAAACGCATTTTCATAATCCCAGCATACAATAAAACCTAAGAAACGCTAAAGAGGAACAATTTACAACAAAGTGGGTAACATTTACCTTTATAACATCTTATTTCAAAAAAATCCCTGATGCAAATAAGTCTGGATTCAATCAATTTAGATACAACTAATCTTATTGAATTTTTAGGGGTTTTGTGCTCTCATGATAAGAATCATTAATGATTTGATAGGTTTGTTTGTTAAAGTGATGTATTTTTGAGGTTATATACTAGTTGTGGTGCATACCTGAATGAAGATAATCGTAATAATATTTGGAGTTTTAATTGGGATAATCGGACTGATTTTTCTTGCGCTTGTGATTGCATCATATCGAAGACGACCTAAATTTAACAACAAGGGTTTTACGCCTTTAGAAAAGAAGTTACTTTGGGAACTTTACGAGCTTTTCGATTCTGATATTCAATCTAAATTAAAAGCGCAAATCGAATACTTTGAGCCAAAAAGGAAATGGAGACAGTTCTGGGAAAAGAGTATGTCGATGGAACTTTATGGGAGTAATGAAAGTCCACTTTCCGACGACTTACGATACAAAAGAAAAGATGAAAGTAAGCTTGCCACTATTAGATTTAAATTTAAGGATGAAAAATACAATATAGAATTTGACAATTATGACGGTCGAATTTGGGGCTGGAAAATAAGACCAAACCCAATGAACATAATGAAATTGGAATTGATTGACATAACAAGTAAAAAGATAAACAACGACCCAAATAGTTTTACTCAAAGCTCATTAAAAAAAGAAAAGCTTAAATCAATTCCAGATATTGATGGAATTCTTGCAAAATTAAATAATATAGAACCTATAAATCAAGTTTTCGAACCTATTGGAGACGAATATTTAGAAAATTATATCAACCGAATTGACTCAAAACTTCCATCTGAATATCTTGACATTATTCAGCAATCAGAAGGAGTAGATTTTAGAGAATTTAGCATATTGGGAATATCAGAAATACGGACAACAGGACTCGACGATGGGAACTATTATCATTTGGCTGAATTCGATGATGGAATTTTGGCTGTGAAAGAGGAAGAAAAAAATGGAAATCTTTATTTCTGCCATTATTCTGGACTTTTAGAGAATTTAGGGACTGACTTTAAAAAAGCAATAACGAAAAGAATAAAATAAAAAAGTACGACACCACAACACGGTCTATGGTTAATGGCGAGGTTTGGGCTAAATCGTAAAGTCTGATTTTTTTTGCTAATTTTACGATTTAATAAAAAGGGTTCGTGTATTTTTAGTCGCCACTAACCATAGTGTGCCAAGAATCAACCACGGCAGTAAAATGGTTGAATGCTGTAAATAAGA
>CAYMXD010000470.1:0-2553 GCA_964394095.1 uncultured Mesohalobacter sp.
GGAACATCAAGTGGATAATAAAAGAGCTTAGGTGTCAAAGACAACTATCTGAGCCTATTGTTTTTTTACCTTTTGAACTAGAAGACATAACGCCAGAAGAGGATGTTTTGTCTTCTGTTGTTTCTCAATTAAATGCTTTAAACAATGTAAGTTACAGCAATAACACTATTCCTGTATTTTTTATTTCTAACACTCTAAAGTATTTTACAGTTTCTTTGAAAAAACCTTTTGATGGGCCTACATCAATAGGAACTGGACATCTCTTAAATGTTGAAGATGTTTTTATTTTAGCAGAAAGCATACAAGATTTTAATTCTTTCTCTGTTTACGTTAATACAAACTTAGCACCTGAGACAATAGGAGGTTTTACTGCCGGAGAACCTATAACACCTCCAGAAGGATTAACACAAGAAGAATTTAATGATAAGTTATTTTTATATGTTACATTACCTTCAATTTCATTTAATGTGAACAATCAGATTATTGAAAAAGGTACAGATTTTAGTCAAACTATAAATATTAATTTCAGTCAAAATGATGCAGGTGCATTAGTAGGTTATTCTCTTGAAAAGGATGGTACAGAAGTTAGTACAACTCAAAGCACAGCTTTTACAGCTAATAATGTAATTCAAAATTTCACACTTCAAGCTTTTGTAGAACATGATGCAGGAGATAGTATTTCATCAGGAATTATTAGTACACCTCTTAGAACTATAACACAAAGACTTAAAATATTTTATGGTGCAGTTGCAAGTATTCCTACAAATTCAGCAGAAGTCAGAGATTTAGGAAATGACGTTTGGGATAATGCAGGTCAAGCTACATTACAAACAGGAACTACGAACACTAATTTTGTAATTGCAAGTCCTACAAGTATTAACAGCTCTGCAAGTTTAAATGCACAAGATACTACTAATAACGTTGGGTATGAATTTACTTTTGATTCAGCAGTAGATGTAGAATTACCAAATGGAAATTTAGAAGAATATAGAATTTACAAAGTAACAGTAGATAATGCTTTTGGAGCTTCTGCTAATATAGTAATAGATTTATAACATGGCAAATATAAACACAAATCCAAGTGGAAAAGTATTAACAGCAAATGGAATTGTTATACTTAACAATGTTTCAAATGTTGACCCTCGTAAAGCAGTTGTTTTTGATAGCAGACAAGATGCTCTTGACGGTATAGATAATGCACAAGGATATAACAGAGTTGAAAACCTTATTCTTTATTATAAAGAAAATGGTAAAACTGTTGCAGGTATTTTTGATGGTGGTATATCAGATGAAAATTTTATACCTTTTATTACAGACACTTCTAAATGGGAACTTTTACAAGAAAACCCATATAATTTAAGACTTCCTACAGTAGATGAAATCAATGATGAATTTAATAGTTATACTGGAATATCTTTTGGCAAACCTTTAGAAGAAATTTTTGCTGTTAGTCCACTGAAAATGCCAGCTTCTGGTGAAAGAGGACTAGACGGTACAGTTTATAACGAGGGAATTAAGAATGGATTTTGGACAAGTAACAACTTTGGGGAAAACGCAAGGTATAGCGGACTTAGGGTTGAAACTCTTAGTACAGGAGGTAATATAGCTAAAGCTAGAGGTTTTTCTGTTCGTTTAATAGTAGAAGGAACATTTACTCAACAGCAATTTGATGATAATTACGCAAATGAAACTGTAACAATTAACAAATTAGATTACGGTTTTGTTTACAATCCCACAACTCAATGTATTTGGTTAGATAGAAATTTAGGAGCAACACAAGTAGCTACAAGTATAACAGATAGTAATGCTTACGGAGACTTATTCCAATGGGGAAGACCTGCTGATGGACATGAAAAAAGAGATAGTAACACAACAACCATTCAAGCTACAACTCCACAACCTGAAAACGGAGATTTTTTTATAGACCCTTCTTTTACTATACGTAATTGGTTAACACCTGATAATGAGAATCTTTGGCAAGGAGTACAAGGAATAAATAATCCCGCTTTACTGCCTGAAAAACTCATAGGTAAAAACAGTAAAAAAGCTAGTTATAATGATTTGTTGGATAAGCCTGATTTTGATGAATTAGCTGGTTTTGATTATATACAAACAGAAAGTGGTATAGGTGTATTTTTCAACCAACAAACAGGAGATGTAGTTAATCCTGTTACTGGTATGCTTATATTTAATGTTAATAATATAAATAGACCTACGATATATGACGGTGCACAATGGAATGGTTTAGCTTATGAAGATGTTCAACAAAACATCATAGTAGGCGGTAACTACCATGACCTTGCAGTTACAGGAAATATATTAGTATTTACAAATGATAATGCAAGAGCTGTAATTACAGGATTTAATACTACAAAATATAAAAAACTAATACTTAGCAAAACAATATATAAACTATCAATAATGGAAAATATCGGTAAAATTGAACTTAGGCATCTGAAGATTGATTACTACGGGGAGTTGAAGAGATCGATGTTGTAAGACTATGCCAATTTGACTGAGGAACCTTGGAGAGAAGAATATATACTAAAACTC
>CAYMXD010000471.1:0-2551 GCA_964394095.1 uncultured Mesohalobacter sp.
AAAAAATCTGCAAACCCCCAGTCGTCTAAATTTTGTCTGTAATCAAAATCATAAACCATAAAAAAGAAATCATTAAAGCGTAGTCTTGGGCTTATATTTACCCGATAGGAAAACGAGTCTCTGTTGTCTTCTACAAAGGTATTGGCATTCATTCTTAAATCAAAAGCAAAGGTTCGGTTGTAGTTCGTTGAAATAAATCCGCCAAAATCTACAAAATTTTCAGCAATGAAATAACGACCCTCTACACGAGGCTCAAAATAGTCAAATTGTTTACCGGGATTTATCTGAAGGTCTAAACCATATGAATCCAAATTAAGATTTGTGGCAAAGAAATTAAAAAATAACCTCGTGCCTGTGTAAGTGGAAGGTTGAGCAAGACGCCTGTAATTGCCTGTAAACCTTAACCTCATCCTTTGAAAATTGTCTGTAGGTTCAAAAATTTCGTAAGAGAAACGCCCGGTTAAATTATTAAAATTGTTTCTGAAAATCAGGCCTAAGTCATTGATGTCGTATTTATCATCGGCATAGCTGTGCTCTAAACTATACCTGTAGTTACCGAAGACTTTAGCAATACTCAAATTAGTGCTAAAGCCAGTTTGAGTAGTCTCAACTAAATCAATATAGCTCATTTTGGCCTCACCACTTAATCTGTAGGTGTTTTCCTTGGTTTGCAAGTCAAATAAAGCGCCGGTAACATTGGCGTCTCTAAAATCACCAAAACGGGTAGTATTGGTATTGATTAAAGTGACAGAGGAATTGCGGTTGAATTGTTTATCCAAAACCAAAATGTTGTAATTGGTCAGGGGTTCAACTTTTACCTCTCGAATTTCTTGTGTAATGGTGTCCAACACAGTTGATTTTGTTTCTTCGGTCACAGCGTTAAAAACCCCGATGCCCAGACCATTTTTTAACCGCCCTGAGATTTTAGTGGCATTAATCAAATCAACCTTGTCGGGTTTATTAACTTCTACTTCATTGTCTTCTAAATGGACTTCTCCGGAAGGCGCACTGCCCACCCGCCTGGAAAAAAACAAATTTCCTCTATTGAATAACTCAACCCCTTCAGTAAAGAACTGCCGTTGTTCTGCAAAAGTCTGCTCAAAGGGGCCGAGGTTTAAAACCAAGTTGTCAAATCTAGCTTGACTAAAGTCGGGAATCAATGTTGCATCCAACGTGATATTGTCGGTGATGCCATATTTTATGTCCATGCCTAGCTTAAGCTCGGTATCCGTTTCTTCACCTGAAAAACGGCCAATTCCGGTCGTAAAAGGAAACAGGTTAAGTCGTAAAGGCGGTTTTAAGTCTTTTAAGCCGACTAATTCGCCATGATATATTCCCGAATAGCCTTTTGTTGGGTCTATGGGATTCCAGGCGTATTCAGAGCGTTCTCTTCTAAAGCTTCGCCTAAATTGTATGCCCCAGGTTTGAATCTTGTTTTTTGGAAAACGCAAAGATCTGTAGGGAATAAACATTTCTAGCTGCCAACCATCAGCTGTATGTTTAACACCACTGTCCCAAACGGCATTCCACCCAAAGTCTTTACCCAAACTTGGAGAGGACAAGGCATCGGCTTGTGTTCCGGAACTAAATACAATAAACTCAGAATCGTTTTGAGCATCATTGTTGGGGTTAAGCACTAATCTAAAAAAATCGGTTTGTCCAAAATCATCCCGCTGGGTGATTTGTTTCATCATTTTTTTGGGATCATCATAAAGTATGGCAGATAGGTAAACTCCCTTTTCGTTATAAAACATTTTCACTTCTGTACGTCTTTCAGGCGTTGCAGGAATACCAAAACCCGGTTGAAATTGTACAAATCCAGTGGCTACAGGTAAACTATCCCAGACCCGTTCATTTAAACGGCCGTCAATTTTTGGTGTTGTGTAGATTTTTTGTATTCTATAAGATTTATTTTCAGTGGTTTGTGCTTTCAATGTGAAATTAAAAACTGTTACAGTAAGTAAATAAAATAATAACTTGAATCTCATTTAAAATTAATCTTATAAAATGTCTTTATATGGACTGCCTACAGCGGCAATAGTTTAAACACAAACCAACAATATTCTTACAAATGTTAATCAAAAATTAGTTTAATATTAATTAAATTAATATTTTGCATATCAAAATTAAACTTTTCGAAAATGAAAGCAGTAAAGCGTCTTTTTGATTTTCCCTACTATCAGTTAGAAAAATATAGTCTTAAAAAAGCCTTGGTGACTAAATATGATGGGCAATGGCAGTCTCTTTCTACACAAGAATATATAGATAAAGCCAATGCATTTAGTCGCGGGCTTGTAAAATTAGGCGTAAAGCCCAATGATAAAATAGCCATCATTTCATCCAATAATAGAACAGAATGGAACGTGACTGATATTGGCGTTATGCAGACGGGTGCTCAAAATGTACCGATTTATCCTACGATTTCAGAAGAAGATTATGCCTATGTGTTAAATCATAGTGAATCTACGTACTGTTTCGCTTCTGATAAAGAGGTTTATGAAAAAGTCATGTCTATTAAACCTCTGGTGAAATCTTTAAAAGAGGTTTACAC
>CAYMXD010000472.1:0-2538 GCA_964394095.1 uncultured Mesohalobacter sp.
TACTTTATTCTAAGAATTTACAAGCTTTGTAAAACATATTTCAGTTTTGTAAGGAGACTAAGGTCGTAGAGAAGACCCAAAAGGTTTTGGGAAACCTTTCGGGTCAGTTTGCTTGTGAAAACCTTTCGGGTCAGTGTGAGTTTGTAAAAGAAAAACTATAATGTCTTCAATTAGGTAAAGCCTAAAAACTTTGGCTTTTCAAGTTTGATGACGCATACTAAGCTATGCCAATCCCATTTGGTGTTGGCGTATCGGGGTTTACAAACAACAGTTTCCCCTTATTATCTTCGGTCATCAAAATCATGCCTTCGCTAAGAGTCCCACGTAACTTGATAGGTTTCAGGTTAATCACCACACTGACTTGCTTTCCTATAGTCTCCTCCGCTTTATAAAATTCTGCTATTCCGGAGACAATGGTTCTGGTTTCTAAACCAATATCGACCTTTAAAACCAATAGCTTCTTGGCTTTTGGCATTTTCTTCGCTTCAATTATAGTACCGGTTCTAATGTCTAATTTGCTAAAATCATCAAATGTGATTTCTTCTTTTTGAGGAAGTAAATTGGACGCTTCCTTGTCGTTTTCTTTTTTATGGTTTTTCAACTTTTCTAATTGCTTTTCTATCTGTTGGTCTTCAATTTTGGAGAATAAGAGTTCAGTTTTGTTGATGTCGTGTTTTTCGGGTAATAAAACATCAAACTGCGTGATACTTTGCCAATCCAGTTTAATTATCAGAGATGTAAAGTTTAAAATATTCGCCAGTTTTTTTGATGTAAAAGGTAAAAACGGTTCGCATAATACGGCTAAAGCAGCTGAAATCTGCAAAGCTACATTCAATATGGTTTTGGTGCGTTCCGGATCGGTTTTGAAATGCTTCCAGGGCTCTTCATCTGCTAAGTATTTATTACCTAATCGGGCTAATTCCATCAAGCGCTGTTGGGCTTCTCTAAACCTGTACTTCTCAATAGATTCGCCAATTCGCTTAGGGAACGTTTTAATTTCAGCTAAAACTTGTTTATCAATAGCCGATAATTCGCCTTTATCCGGTGTAAAACCATTGTAATATTTATGAGTTAATACCGTCACACGATTGATAAAATTTCCAAAAATGGCTACCAATTCGTTATTGTTCCTCGCCTGAAAATCTGCCCAGGTAAAGTCATTGTCCTTGGTTTCCGGGGCATTGGCGGTGAGGACATACCTTAACACGTCCTGCTGATGAGGAAAATCTTCCAGATATTCATGCAGCCATACGGCCCAATTTTTAGAGGTGGAAAGTTTTTGGCCTTCTAAATTAAGGAATTCGTTAGCAGGGACATTATCCGGCAATATATAGCTTCCTTCGGCTTTAAGCATACAGGGAAAAATGATACAGTGAAACACAATATTATCTTTACCTATAAAGTGTAGGAGTTTGGTGTTTTCATTTTTCCAATAATCCTCCCACTGCTTTCCATTTTGTTTGGCCCATTCTTTGGTTGCTGAGATATAGCCAATCGGCGCATCAAACCAGACGTAAAGTACCTTGCCTTCAGCACCTTCAACAGGAACGGGAATCCCCCAGTCTAAGTCTCGTGTTACTGCGCGAGAGCGTAAACCCTCATCTATCCAAGATTTGCATTGCCCGTAAACATTGGGTTTCCAGTCGTCTTTGTGGTCTTTAAGTATCCATTGGTTTAAAAAAGCATTGTACTCATCTAAAGGCAAGAACCAGTGTTTTGTGGTTTTTAGACTAGGCACATTGCCAGTAATAGCCGATTTTGGATTTATGAGGTCAGTGGCATTTAAAGAAGAACCACATTTTTCACATTGGTCACCATAAGCCTCTTCATGGCCACATTTGGGACAAGTGCCAGTGACAAACCTATCGGCCAAAAACTGCTTGGCGTCTTCATCATAAAGTTGTTCGGTAATTTGTTCTTTGAATTTGTCACTGTCATAAAGCGTTTTAAAAAATTCTGAAGCCGTGTCTTTATGAGTTTCAGAAGTTGTTCTGCCGTAATAATCTAAAGCAATACCAAATTCTTCAAAGGATGTTTTGATCATCTGATGATAGCGGTCTACAATATCTTGCGGGGAAACGCCTTCCTTTTTAGCTTTGAGTGTTATGGGTACACCGTGCTCGTCACTGCCGCAGACAAAAAGCACGTCTTTGTTCTGAAGTCTCAGGTAGCGGGCATAAATATCTGCCGGCACATAAACTCCTGCCAGGTGCCCAATATGAATAGGGCCGTTGGTATAGGGTAGGGCAGCGGTGATGGTGTAGCGTTTAGGGTCTTTCATGTAAAGTAGAAGTTATATTAAAACGATTTAAAAAATACAAAATTACACAATCTTAATTTGACTAAAGAAATATTGCACATTAAGCTATCTTAATCTTGTGTTTCAGAAGCATCCGAAGCTTTTAGAAAATAGACCGTTTAATTCTCTCTCAGTACAAGCCACTGTTATAATTTAGATATAAGACTCTTTATATAAGCATGTTAGCTTGTGATTTTTTTTGTAAATTTGTATTTAAATCAAAAGCAATTCAATTATGA
>CAYMXD010000473.1:0-2534 GCA_964394095.1 uncultured Mesohalobacter sp.
TTAACCATTATTTAAAATCTAAACAACGAAAACCAAGCGATATAAGCATTCAACAAAAAAAAGAAAAAGGCAGGCAGGGTCATAAAAAGGCCGTCTTTTACTTTTAATCTTACCGCTACACCCATCAACATCAATAGCGATAAACCAATGGCTGATATCTCTAAGAGGATTTTGAATGACAAGTAATACCCCAACAATAGACCAAGGGCACCTAAAATTTCAAAACCTACAGTTATGAGGGCATATTTTTCTAAACCAAAGCGTTTAAACTCTAATTTCATCTTAGGACCAGTAAAAAAAGCAATGCTGTATCCTAAGAATGCCAGACCTGACAAAAGAATGCAAAATTCAAATGCAGACATTTATATGGTTCCTGATGCACTTAATGCTATAAAAACACTAAGGACTAATAAAACAAAAGACGGCAATTTTTGTAATAAGGGGTTGCCGGCAGTCCAATGAAAATACTGCGCCGCTGCCATAAAAAAAGCCATCCCGATAGCAGCATACAGTGTAAACTGCGAGCACCAAATACCAAGAATAAGTAATGTGGCTAATACCGTTTTAGAAAAACCTACAAAGCTCCTTACCACAATGCTTAGTCCAAATTGTTCAAATTCTTTCTTGACATTATGCATTCTTAATATCCAAACAAAAGCCACAGATGCTGCAACGGCAATTTGTGCTAAAATTGTAATTGTGTCTAACATAAAATTCTTTTTTTCTAAATATATGCAAATGATTTAACACAATGATTAATAAAGGATTAAACTTCATTTTTTTATGAGGCTATTAGTAATTATTAAGGGTTTAGAAATAGTAATAAAACTTGCGAATTTCCGGCTTAGGGATAGTAGCGGTATCCTTTTTGAGGTTTATAATAGCGAAGTTGGGTTTTGGGGTTGCCACCATTTAGTGGTAAACCCAAAACACATACTGAGACTTAATAAACCCCAAAAATATTTAGCGGATAGCCCGTTAAAAGCGCCTTAAAAAATATTTATAGTATTGTAATACAGTGCTTTATAATTTATGGCACGCCCTTTGTACACTATAAAGCATAACCCTTAAAACCCAATATCATGAAACGATTTATTTTTTTATTAGCAGGGTTTGTGTTTTTCAGTACGTCTGGATGGGCAAACCATTCAAATCACGAGTTTGGTGCCACATCAAATCACTGGAACTTTAATCAAGCACAGTCTTTTATCTTTATGGTAAATGGCATTGAGTTTTCTGTATTTCAAGATGGTCAGTTTGATTTCTTTATCCCTAACAATGGGCCGAATGTTAATGTTGGGTTTTCTAATGCCAATGTGAATTTTAGCTTTAATACGGGCTATAACTATAATCCTTTTGTACAGTATGACAGCTTTGGAGCCGTTATACAAATCCAAAATACACCGATTTTCTATGACTATTATGGCCGTGTGAACCAAATTGGTAATGTTTGGATAAATTATAACAATGTTGGTTTCGTCAATAGAATTGGCGGGTTGCAAATCTTTTACAGAAATAATGTCTTTTGGAGGCAACGCGGATTCATCAATCGTTATAACCGTAGATATGTTTACAGACCATGGCACAGGTTTTATGCTATCCCGCCGGCCCAGTTCTGCCTGTTGAGTCCACAACCCTATCGTCAACATTATGCTCCTGTAAGACATATCTATTACAGGCCGTATAGAAATAATGTAAGAGATTTTAATTTCAACAGAAATAATCCTCGGGCGAGACAACCAGCCAACCGTTCTAACCAAATGTATGCACAGACGCCAAGAAACAGAGCAGAAAGACAAGTAAGATCTAATGTAGAACGACGAAACCGTGAAATCACAAGAACGCGGAACACCAGACTTGCAAGCGCAGACAGGAGTAATACGCGAAGAGATGTAAGCAGGAGAAGTAATTCGAGAAGGGTTTCTGAAGCGAATAACAGAACGAGAACAACTCGACAAAACAGTACTGAACGGGTTGCGCGTGATAACACTAACAACAGAAGAAACAGTTCTGCAACGCGAACTCAGCGAAACACTGGAAATAACAGAAGTATTGCCCAAAATTCCAGACGAACTGAGCAAGCAAAACAACGCAATAGAAGGTCTAATGACCTTTCAAGAAAAACATCTGCCAGAAACGACAACCTAAGCAGAAAGCGTTCTTCAAGACAGCCATCGGTTAACAGGAGTCGACCGACTTCCAACAAAAAAGCGACAAGAGCCGCAAGACGTTCGAATAACAATCGAAGCACTTCGCCCCGTAGCTCTAGACGTAGAGGATAATTAGATTTTGATTTTTGGTTGGTAAACCCCTTTTGAAATTTTCAGGAGGGGTTTTTTATTGTAAATGTTGAATTTTGAATTATTATGCTAACTGCTCTCCGAAGTTTGCAACTTAGAAGCTAAAAAATGTTCTATATAATCTTAATTCCTTAATGTTTTAAAACAAAAGACTTAGGTGATAAAATATTCAGTATTGTAACAAATTTATCTATTTTTACGAACAAAATATAAGTATGCTAGACTGGGAACAGC
>CAYMXD010000474.1:0-2516 GCA_964394095.1 uncultured Mesohalobacter sp.
CATAAAATTCAAATATCTAAAAATTTGATTTTTTTTGGGGAAACTAAAGGATAAACATTTTATTTTTTAAAGCCTTTTTTGTTTTTAAAATTATACTAAATACAGCCTTAACTAAGATAGGTTTAATATATTATTGAAAATAAAAATTTTAAATGTGATTGCTACAAATAAAGTTTATCCGGAATCTTTAGAAAAAGAGGTAAAAAAAACCTTGGCCTACTTTCCAAATTTAAAAAATGTACCGGTTGAATTCAGGTTCAAGAAAAACATTAAACGTTCAACCATGCAAGCACAACCACGATTTACCAAGGTATTGAGTCCGCGGCATAAACGGGAATACATTATTTTTATCAAAACACATTTTAAACTTGGAGATATTGACAGACCGATTGAGCAACTTCCTCAAGATGTATTGATTGGTTGGCTTGGGCACGAAATGGGTCATATTATGGACTATGAACGTATGAGTAATTTTCAATTGATAAAATTTGGCCTCAATTATTTAACCTCCGGTAGAGCCATAGTAAAGGCTGAAAGACAGGCGGATACATTTGCCATTAAACAAGGCATGCACGACTATATTATAAAAACCAAAACCTTTATCCTCAACCATGCCGACATTTCTGAAATTTATAAGGCCAGAATAAAAAAATATTATTTATCGCCGGAAGAGATTATGGATTTGGTGGAGTGAGAGAAAGGCCCATCTCCCGTCTTCCCAAAGGGAAGAAGCTTGGCCCATCTCCCGTTCCTGCCTCGCCGATCAGGTTTGATATTCTTAAAAATTTGAATGATGAGCAAGAAGCGTATTGAGGTTGAGTAGTGCGACCCAAAAATGCTAAAGCCCTTCTCCTGAAGTTTCGGGACAGCGCCGAACCAAGCTAACAATTTTTAATTTATAAATTTCAATCTATAAATATAGAAATTGTGAGCAAAAGAAATGCCTAAATCTTTCACCTGCCGGCATGCAGGATTTTGCCCAAAACCTCGCATTACTTACCAGCCTGCTGCTGGCAGGTAGCCTCTTGTTAGGAACTGGGCTTTATCCGACTTTCTAATCTAATTTTTTTAAAGTAAGCTACTATTTCCTCTTTTGACATTTTAGATAAAATTTCACTTAAATTGTCTTTTTGGTCTCTTGCAAACTTGACAGCGTCAAAATCTTTTTTTGTTTTAGTTTCCATAATTCATTAAATCTCTTGGTGAGCGAATTTCCAATTGTTTATAACCATTTTTTATATTGATGGAATTATAGCCTCGTATACGCTCTATATTTACGATATGCTTAAAATTCCAACTCACAAGTAAATCAGCTTTGTTTATTGTTGCTAAAGCAATATGAAGACAGTCCGCATAGCTTGTTTTTCCAACAACTTTTTCTGCAATATATTCAGTTGCTAATTCGACAGCATCATCATCTTCGTCCAAAAATTCAGTATGTTCAGCTTTTAAATCAGTTATGAGTTTAACTATTTTTTCAGGTGCTGGTTCGAGTTCCTTTTGTAAAACGGCAGAAAGAAGTACTTTAAATTCTCCACCCTTTATTCTTTCAAAAAGTGGTTTTGTGAATTCTTGAAATTCGTTATCATAGTATCCACCGAAAACTGATGTGTCCAAATAAATTCGCTGTTTTTTCATATCACTAATTTACGAATTTTAGTGATACGTTCAATTTTAGCAAGATATTTTTTTCAGCTTTGTCCCTAACCACGAATAGCGAATCCTGTAGTAAAATTAAAACTTCTTTATTTAGAGTTCGATATTCCTTGTTCGATATTCTTTAAAATTTGAATAATGAACCTTTCCCGCTGGCAAGGCAGGCAAGGAACGCTGAATTTTGAATACTGAAGTCATATTCTAATATTCTTTATTCAGATTTCATTATTCCTTGTTCGATATTTCTGGTTTGATACTCTATAAAATTTGAATGATGAACCTTTCCTGCTGGCAAGGCAGGCAAGGAACGCTGGATAAAAGGAGTTAAGATAAATTTTAAAAAAATCAATATTTTAACTTTTTCTGGGCAGTTTCAACACTCTTTACAAATATTGATATCAATTCATTATTCTCTTTTTTTGCTATATCAAGTATAGAAAAATCACCTAACAATTTTGTCTTTTCGATTATTCTTAGACAAGTATATGTTTCTCTTAATTCTTTCAAAGAAATTTTCATTTTATGAATAAAATCTTTTCTCGATTCACTACTTTGAGCCTCAGCATAATTTAAGGCTGGTGAAGTCCCACAACGAATCAGTTGACCTGAAAGATGGTTTCCAGCCTTAGTTTTAGGCATTTTGTTTACGATAGATATAATCATTACAGAAAAATCAATTAATCTTTCATCTAAGTTAAATTTCTTCACTACAAAAAATTTAAGGTCTAAGATAAGGAAACTTCTTTATTCAGAGTTCATTATTCCTTGTTCGATATTCTTTAAATTTGAATAATGAAAAAGGAACGCTGAATTTTGAATACTGACGTCATATTCTAATATTCTTTATTCAGATTTCATTA
>CAYMXD010000475.1:0-2508 GCA_964394095.1 uncultured Mesohalobacter sp.
AATGGCTTTGGTGTTCAGCATGCCGTCTTTGGGTTCGCTGCCGACTTCTGTGATTCCCCATTTACTACCGGCTCTAAACAACATTTTTTTGCCATTAGCGGCTATTTCAAATTCATTAGCCGGCATGATTTCTTTTCCTTCTCGCGTTTTCATGTCGTACAGCATGAGCGATTGTGGCTCAGCGTAACCGCTATGAGGTTTTCTCGAGATGTAGTAGATTTTACCTTCTTCCGGACTCGCCAGGTTAGAATACATGCCCGCACCCACAGGGATATCTATAATTCTATTTAAAATACCATCCCAGTCAATTTTAATATCCTCTTCTGTTTTCTCTTTTTTGTCTTTTTTCTTTTCTTCTTCAGGTTCTGTTTTGGTAACTTCCATATCGTTGCGTTTAGAAAGTGGAGACATCAAATCTTTCTGCAGCGTCACCAGGTATATTGCATTACTCATTTCCATATCCTGATTAGATTGGTCGAACCAATTCACCACAGGGCCGGCATCTGTAGATGCTAGCATGTAAAGGTATTTGCCGCTGGCATCAAATTTTGGTTCGCTGACGTTTGATAAACCATCACTTAAAGCAAAAGATTTTTTTTGATCCAGACTGTAAGCAAAAGCCTGTTCGAAGTTGGTTTCTGTAATGATGGTATAGCTGATCCATTTAGAATCTTTAGACCAGGAGCCAAACAATTCCCGATAAACTCCAGGCGTGTACAATCGGTCTGAATCTACTGTTGAAGTTTTACCCGAAGAGATATCAGTCATATATAAAGTTCTGCTGTTGTCTACGAATGCAATTTTTTTACTGTCGGGCGACCAGTGGGGGAACGCATAAAACCCTGCACCGTCTAATTGATACGTTTTGATTTGACCATCAGCTAAAGTTTTGACATGAAGCGCATATTCACCGGATTCGTCTGAAAAATAGGCTAAATGTTTGCCGTCTGGTGACCATGCCGGATACTTTTCATGAGTGCCTCGTGTTTGAGTATGATTGATGACATCGCCATTTTTTTTCGGAATAGTGACAATTTCGCCTCTAAAATCTAAAGCAACCCGCGCTGCAGAGGGCGAAACCGACGCACTTCTGATGTACTCCTCACCGGAGACAAATCGCGGTCTTAACTCCAGCAAATCTGTCGCAATACCAATTGTGAGTTTGGAATTTTGATTGGTTTGTGGATTATGTTGGTGCAGATAGCCGGCGTATTCGTAAATTATTTCTGACCCGTTCGAATCTAAGTTGAGTACCCCAAAATCTTTATAATTGGTATGTTGTTCAATCGTTTTCGTGTTGATATCATAAGAGAACAAGTTAAATTCTCCTTCACGGTCACTTCGGAAATAAACTTTATTCCCTACCCATTCCGGGTCTGCTTCGTTACTCAGGTCGGCCGGTTTTGGGATTTCGGTGACTTCATTGGTTTCCAAATCCATGATCCAAATCACGCCTAAGGTTCCACCGCGGTAGTGTTTCCATTGATTAAAAACTTCGTATCTTGGGCTATAGGCCAAGTATTTTCCGTCGGGCGAATACTTGCCTCTGAGAGCAGTTGGCATAGGTAATTCATCTGGTCTTCCACCTTTTATACTTATGGTATAGAACTTTGA
This sequence comes from uncultured Mesohalobacter sp., assembly GCA_964394095.1. Classification (GTDB taxonomy): domain Bacteria; phylum Bacteroidota; class Bacteroidia; order Flavobacteriales; family Flavobacteriaceae; genus Psychroflexus. Next base: position 1,615 of record CAYMXD010000475.1, read on the forward strand.
ATGTCTATTGTTAATGGTTGTCCTCTGAGAACTAAAGAGCACTGATTTTCCATCGGGTGTAAAATCTAAAGCCCTGTCCCAGGTGGGATGCCATGTAAGTCGTTTGGGGACACCGCCTTTTGACGGGACAACAAAAATGTCTACATTCCCGTCGTATTCGGCGCTAAAAGCAATCATAGATCCATCCGGAGAAAATACAGGCTCAGACTCAATACCTTCGTCAATGGTCAGGCGTTTAGGATTTGAACCGTCTCTATTGGCAATCCACAAGTCTTCAGCATAAATAAATGCAATATGTTCTGCGCTTATGGCAGGCGTATGCATGAGTCTGGTATCTGAAGTATTTTGGGAATTGCTTTCAAGTGAAAATACTAACAGGACAATTAATAATGAGAAGTATCTTTGCATAATCAGAGGTGTTATAGGTTTTATTTTATGGTAACTAATTTACATAAAAAATAAATGCAATGTTGACTTCTGTTGACTTTAGTCTTTCAACACGAAAAATAGGATAGAAATCCTTTTGTTTTTAAGTTTAATTATCCTGCGAAAATTTAGTTTAATATTACTCAAACAGACTAATGATCAAAACATTAAGACACTAAGGTGCATTAAGATGTAGGTGAAATTCTTCCTTTTCTGAATGCCTTAATGTTTATTATAGTGCATTATTTATATTACTTAATTGGCTTACCCATTTAGTTATCAGTTTTCTAATATTTATTTTCAAATTCGTTTCATAAATTTTATTTCCAAAAGTAAATGGTTAAAACCATTTGTAATGAGAGCATATAATTTTTAAGACCCACAATTGAAATTGTGGGCTTTATAAAATTGAGCTTACAACTCAGCTCATTGATTTATCCATGAGCCTAAAAAATATATATAAAACCA
>CAYMXD010000476.1:0-2485 GCA_964394095.1 uncultured Mesohalobacter sp.
ATAAAGTTTCAATACTGGTCCAAATAATTCTTCGACCATGGTTTCATATTTAGGATTAGTCGTTACAATCACTGTAGGTTCTACGAAATACCCTTAAGAGTTATCACAATTGCCTCCTAGTATGATTTCAGCTTCATCACTGTCTTTGGCTTGGTCGATATATTTAGCCAATTTATCAAAAGAGCGCTCATGAATGACGGCGTTGATAAAGTTACTCATATCATCTGGTGCACCAATTTTAAAAGATTCAATATCTTCGATGAGGTGTTTTTTCACTTCCGGCCAGATGCTTTTTGAAATATAAGCTCTGGACGCGGCGCTGCATTTTTGTCCTTGGAATTCAAAGGCTCCTCGAGCCAAGGCCGTAGAAACCACTTTTGGGTGAGCCGATTTGTGAGCTACAATAAAATCTTTACCACCGGTTTCACCAACAATTCGTGGGTAGGACTTATAATTATGTATGTTCTGACCAATTTTTGCCCAGATACCTTTAAAGACATTAGTACTTCCTGTATAATGGATACCTGCAAACTCGGGATGAGCTAAAGCTACATCGGTTATCATTTCGGGATCGCCGATGACCATGTTAATCACCCCATCGGGCACGCCGGCTTCTTGGAAGACTTCCATCAAAACATTAGCTGAATAAATCTGGCTATCACTGGGTTTCCATACGGTTGTATTACCCATCAGTGCAGCACTACTCGGTAAATTCCCTGCAATAGCAGTAAAATTGAAAGGCGTAATGGCATACACAAAACCTTCAAGTGGTCGGTGCTCGACGCGATTCCATGCTTTTTCATCAGATTCTGGTTGTTCTTCAAAAATTTCACTCATGTATTGCACGTTAAACCTAAGGAAGTCAGCAATTTCGCAGGCAGAATCGATTTCAGCCTGAAAGATATTTTTACCCTGGCCTATCATTGTTGTGGCATTCAGCTTTTGGCGGTAAGGCCCGGATATTAAATCTGCCGCTTTCAGAAATACAGCAGCCCGTTGTTCCCATGGCAAATCAGCCCAGGCTTGTTTGGCGTCCAATGCCGCCTGTATGGCCTCTTCTACATGTTCTTTTTTGGCGTTGTGATACACCCCAACTTCATGCTGATGATCGTGTGGCGGATTAATTGGCTTTGTGTCTCCGGACTTCACCTGTTGACTTCCAATGTATAATGGAACTTCAAGATGCGAATTGTAGAGTGATTTGTATGTGTTTAAAACGTCTTCACGTTCAGGAGTGCCCGGCGCGTAAGACTTAATTGGTTCATTTACAGCCGGTGGCACTTGAAAAAATCCTTTTCCCATAATTTAATTTATTTATTTTATTATTTGTTTAAAGATAAAAAATCTATATGAACTCCTATGTTTAAATTGATAAGGTTTTCTAAAAGTTGAACGTTTTATTTTAACATTATAAATTATTCTGTTTTTTAAACCACACCTATACTATTAAAACTGAGGCTAGATTTAATATGCCGTTTCATTTTTTTAGCTCAGAATCATCATCCTTAAAAATTATGCAAACTAAATGACATTAACTCGAATATTAGTAAGTTTGCAATTCTTAATCATTCGAAAATATTTAGACATGAGTAAATATGATATCATAGTAGTTGGAACAGGACCAGGTGGTTATGTAACAGCAATACGCGCTTCTCAACTGGGTTTTAAAACAGCTGTTGTTGAAAAAGAAAGCCTTGGCGGCATATGCTTAAACTGGGGATGTATTCCTACAAAAGCATTGTTGAAAAGTGCTCAGGTTTTTAATTATTTAAATCACGCTGAAGATTATGGCCTGAAGGTCGAAAAAGCGGATAAAGACTTTAGTGCTGTGGTCAAGCGAAGCCGAAATGTGGCTGATGGCATGAGCAAAGGTGTGCAGTTCCTGATGAAAAAGAATAAAATAGATGTGCTGGAAGGCCATGGGTCTGTAAAGCCCGGCAAAAAAGTGAGTGTAAAAGACGCTGATGGCAATACTAAAGACTACGAAGCCGATCATATCATCATAGCTACGGGGGCACATGCCAGAGAATTACCAAATTTACCAATTGATGGTAAAAAAGTGATTGAATACAGAAAAGCCATGACGCTTGAAAAGCAACCTAAATCGATGATTGTTGTGGGTTCCGGAGCGATTGGCTCAGAATTTGCCAGTTTTTATGCCGATATGGGCACAGAAGTCACTTTAGTCGAGTTTCAGCCCACTATTGTACCAGTTGAAGATGAAGAAGTGTCTAAGCAATTTGAGCGTATCTATAAGAAAAAAGGCATTAAAGTCATGACCAATTCTTCAGTTGAAAGTGTTGATACCTCTGGCGATAAAGTTAAAGCCAAGGTCAAAACTAAGAAAGGCGAAGAAACACTTGAAGCCGATATTGTTTTGTCTGCTGTGGGAATTAAAACCCATATTGAAAACATAGGCCTTGAAGAGGTGGGTATAAAAACAGAGAATGATAAAGTTGTAGTAAACTATTTTTACCAAACCAAG
>CAYMXD010000477.1:0-2483 GCA_964394095.1 uncultured Mesohalobacter sp.
TTGTGACGTTTTTAAATACGATAACGAGCTTCTTCCCTCGGAGGGAAGACGGGAGAAGGGTGTTTAACAAGAGCTTTTAATCACGAAATAACACCCTTTGCCTATCGGCATTTCCCTCAAGGGAAAACACAAAAATCACGTTATCAAGCACATACAAAAAAACGTCAATGGTAGTGTCCCGACAGTTTCGTCGGGATGTATCGAGAAGTGTTAGGCTGTAAATACCGGTAGGTCTCGATAGCTCTGCTGAGCCCAGTCGAAGTGCATTTTTTTCTTCTTATCAGTCGAAAAAAATACCTGCCTTTGCCGGAGGTCATTGAGCCTGTCGAAATGCGAGGCAGGCTCGACCTGACAGTAACACATTGATATTGTGATATATATACATATAATTTTTAGCTCCGAAACTTTAGTTTACTTACATTATACGCCTTGCGAACCTTGCGAAAAACTTTGCGCTCATTGCGGTAAAATTTTTAAATACTTTTTTAAGAGATATAATTTTCAATTTGACCCCTACAATGAATTTATACATATACTTAAAAAATAGATCATTAAGCAATGTGTTGTATAAAAACCTTTAAATGTGGGTAAATCATATTTTTAGAAGTCTTTTTGGTGTTGCGCTTGTTTTTATATCAAAAAACTTATATGCACTCAATAATATTGCATTGCACTTTTTTTCGTAGATTGCACTTGTAATTTACAAATAATGACATATAGCGCTCATTTTTCAGTCACAAAACCTATTTTTTATGGAAAACAATCTCCTGAAGAAGGAAAAATTGTGGGGTATGCTGCCATTATTCATAAATTAAACCTTCCTATGCCAATGGTATGCCCTATAACATTGGTTAGCAACCAAAATATAAGTTACCAAAACAAAGATTGGTATATTTTGCCCAAAAGTTATTTACCGGAAGACCATCATGAATTAGATGAAATCGAGGCTCTTTACAAACATCTTGTTTTTGCGCTCAAATATGAAGGAATCAACCTTTTATTATACAGATTTATAACAAAGTACTATTCAGAAACACAATTAACGCGTTTAGTGAATTTTGAACCTACCGGACAATACAGCAGACGGATATGGTTTATTATTGAATGGTTAACCGGAAAGGAATTAAAAGAGAAAGAAAATCTTAGCAAAAAAAGTTATATACCAGTCGTTAATACAAGTCAACAATACGCTGTTGAAGGCATAAAATCTACACGGCATTTAGTCATAAACAATCTTCCTGGAACACCTGACTTTTGTCCTATGGTTAAAAAAACGGAGAAATTAGAAAACTATATCAAGGCTAATCTTTTAAATAGAAAAAACGACTATTTAAAAGGTATTCGCAAAGAAATAATTCAACGCGCCTCTGCTTTCCTGTTATTGAAAGATTCCAAAGCATCATTTTCAATCGAAGGAGAAAGCCCTAAAAGTAAGCGAGCTGCAAGATGGGGACAAGCCATTGGGCAAGCCGGAACCAAAGATTTAACTCATGATGAACTGATAAGATTACAGCAGGTGGTTATTGAGAACCCTTGATTCATTGAAATAGGTTTACGTCAAAAAGGGGGATTCATAGGAGAACATGATCGAACCACCGGCGAACCTATCCCTGAACATATATCAGCTAAATGGCAGGATTTACCAAAGCTCATAAATGGGTTAATCGAATCGAACAGAATCCTTGTAGATAGTCATGTGGATGCTGTTATTTCTGCGGCAATAATTGCATTTGGGTTTGTTTTTATACATCCCTTTGAAGATGGTAATGGTAGAATTCACAGGTATCTTATTCATCATATTCTCGCTAAAAAACAATTTTCTCAACAAGGTATTATATTTCCTGTTTCTGCATCCATATTAGACCATATCGAAGATTATAGAAAAGACCTTGAGACCTATTCACAACCTTTGCTTGAATTCATAGAATGGGAAGAAACTAAAGACCATAACGTAAATGTTCTCAATGAAACTATTGATTATTACAAATACTATGATTCTACAAGACAGGCTGAATTTTTATATGATTGTGTATTCGATACTATTGAAAATATAATTCCACAGGAATTGTCATATTTAATCAGCTATGAAGAATTCAAGCAGTTCATTGATGATGAATTTGAAATGCCGGATAGACTTGTTGCATTATTAGTTAAGTTTTTAGCTCAAAATAATGGTACGCTATCGAAAAGGGCAAGAGAAAATGAATTTTCTGAACTATCGGAAAAAGAGGTCAAATCAATTGAAAAAGTTTATAAGGGAATTTTTGAATAATTAAACTACAATATTTATATATAACCACTCTCGATAAAAAAATAAATATTGGACTGGTTAAAGTTTTTCTATAAAATAATGAACCTAAACCATCAATTCAAGTCAATTCAACTTCGTCACTTTATTTCGCCCACGATTGGTCGCCACCCAACCGATGGTAAAATTTAGTAGTGGACCATAACCACTTGGAATACCACCAATGCCTTCATAG
>CAYMXD010000478.1:0-2466 GCA_964394095.1 uncultured Mesohalobacter sp.
GGTAAATTACTTTCAATGATGCAGTCAAAGCCTTCAAGCCTGTTAGGTTTAAGGGCATCTATATGGTATAGAACCCCCAAAACAAAATTCTGCCATTCCACTTTACTTCTTTTCAGTTGATTCAGGTCTATCTTGAAACTGCTTTTAAAGTTTTTAGAATAAATTTCACAAGTATTTGTATGGTTTTTCCTGAATTTAAGGGTGATTTTTTTATCGATGGCGGCAGGAAGAACGTGTCCGCCATTGTAATCAATATGCTCACCAATGAGGTTGATTCGGCCAGGCGATTCAATTACAACATTACTCTTAAAATTATTGATGTTCATTATTTCTTTTCGTTTAAAATTTTAGATTTCAGATTTCAGAGTTATGAATACTAAATCAACAATTCTCTATTATCTATTCTCTATCTTCTACTTACAAATTACTAATTACTCATTACTTAAAACTAACACACCAGGTTTCTTTTTTGGTATGGTTGGGTTTTAGAATATGAATACCGCGTTTATGATTAAAGCTATCAGAAATTCCGGTCATCGGTTCTACTGCAAGTCGTTTTTCTTTAGGTGGGGCGTAGATTTGAAGATAATTGGACTTTGGTTTGCCCGAAATACTGATGGTGTAATCATTGGTGTAGTGTTCAACCGTTTTATCTAATAATACAAAACAATCGTCTAATGTTTTATCTTTCAATGAATAAGGATCAGGGATAAGTGTTTCAGCCATTCCAAGTGAAATTAAATTATCATTAAAAATAACCTGTTTATGGGATTTAAAGCTGAGAAAAGATGTATCAAAATCGCTAATGCAGAAATAAGGATGCCAACCTAAGTTAAATGGGAAATCTTCTTTACCAATATTATGTACCTTAACTTCTAATGAGAGTGAGGTTTCTTTTAGAGTGTATTTCAATTCGATTTTATAAGGAAAAGGAAATCCTTCGGGAGGATTATTTTCTGTGTAAGACAAGACTACTCGAGCCGATTTTGAACCTTCATAAGTTTCATCTACAAAAAAAGTCTTGTCGAAAATTAAGCCGTGAATAGCATTTTCTCGCCCCGGTTCGTTACAGGCTAAAGTGTAGGTTTTACCATGAAATTCATATTTACCAGCATTTATTCTGTTGGCAAATGGAAAGAGAATGGCACCGGCATGACTTTTTTTATAAGCTAATTGCTCTAAATCGTCAATGATGTTTTTATCTTTGAAAGTTAAAGACTTTAAGCGTCCGCCTTCATTGTTTAGCGCAACTATAGCCTTAGATTGAGTACTTGTATGGATAAGCTCTATATGTGTTTTGTATTGTTCTATTTTATACATGGCTAAAGTGATTTTCTGATTTTAATACGATTAATATTGGCTATCTGTCCTTTTCTATTTTGCAGAATCATTTCAGAGACTTGCTTGCCCATGAGTTTAAAATCGGTTGAAATTGTTGTAATACCACCTTCTATAATTTCCTTAAGCATAGATTCGTTGTAGGAAATGATGCCATAATCCTTTGCTAAATGTAAGCCTTTTTCTTTCATTTTTTTGATGATTAAAATAAGATGTTTGTCTTCAAGGACAAAAAATAAATCACCTTCGTAGATTAAGTTTTCATTAAATTCCGGTAAAACCTGATGTCGAATCTGTTCACTATCACAAAAATCTTTAAAACCTTTAAGAATACCCATGGGTTGCTTTTTTGAAGAATAAATCAATTTGAAATTTTTGTATTTTTCAATATCAGTTTGAAGCTTTCTTAAACCCTGATAGACATCATTTTCAAAATCCTGATATACGGATGAATATTTGGAAAGTTCCGGACGCATCTGGTCTAGTATAAAAACTTTGTCCTGTTCAAGTAAATTAATATAGGTTTCAATGCCATCTAAATTTGCAGGCATGATAATATAGTATGTGTAACTTTCTAAGCTACGCTTTATGATATCTTCAAAGAAATTTCTATTGAAATGATGAAAATACACATCAACCTGCACTGTATCACCAAGATGTTTAAGAAGTGAATTGTATAAATCTTCTTTAAACGCATTAAGTTCATCAAAAAGCACAAAAACTTTTGTTTGGACCTGAATGTTTTCACTTGTGACGTAGTAGCCTTTTCCAACCGTAGAATCTATGATGCCTCTGTTTTTTAGCTCATTAAAGGCGCTTAAAACTGTATCTCTGGATATGGAATGTTTATTTTTTATGACATTTAAAGACGGGAGTTGATCACCGGTTTTGAGTTCACCATTTTTAATAGCCTGTTCTATAGACTCAATGATTTGTCTATATTTTGGTTTATTTTTCTTTAGGCTAATTTTGACCAAACTCATAGGGCAAATTTAAGAAAATATTTGAATTAAACAAACTGGTGGGTACTGGTTTGGTTTATTAAAAATTTAATAGGGTTGGCCATTTAAATCTCAGAAATTTAATATTTGCTTATTCAATGTACTATAAATAAATTGATTAGTCTAT
>CAYMXD010000479.1:0-2464 GCA_964394095.1 uncultured Mesohalobacter sp.
CTACTAAATCTTCAGCAAAAGGAATATTTTTTATCACACCATCGGCAGTAATGATTAGCTCTGCAGTCTTATCTCCATCCATGCCGACCAAAAACCAGAATCCACTTTTCAGTTGGTTAAGCTTTTCAGACATGGGATGTAAGAAAACTTTCCTGATTGGGCCTTTATGCTTGACGAGTCGGTAAAATTTTCTGTTGTTGTACTCAAACCAATCCCAAAATTCAGCATAAGTTCTTACCGGAGGATCATTTGTTTTTATAATTGATTTTAAAAATTTCACGAAAAATAAATTGTAAATTATATATCAAATATAAAAAAAGGACTTCAATAATTATTGAAATCCTTTTAAGCTATACTATAATAGATAAGTGTTATAAAGTCTTCTTCACCTCAACTTCTTGATAGGCTTCAATAATATCGCCAATTTTGATATCGTTATAACGTTTAATTTGCATACCACAATCATAACCTTTAGACACTTCTTTTACATCGTCTTTAAAACGTTTTAAAGCTTCTAACTCACCTGTATGAATAACAATACCGTCTCGAATGATTCTGATGTTAGATTTTCTGTAAACTTTGCCAGAAGTGACCATACAACCTGCAATGGTTCCAACTTTTGAAATCTTAAAGGTTTCCCTTATTTCAGCAGTACCTGTAACCTCTTCTTTAAGTTCTGGAGACAACATCCCTTCCATTGCGTCCTTGATGTCATTGATAGCATCGTAAATAATAGAATAGGTTCTGATGTCTATTTCTTCTTTATCGGCTAAACTACCGGCAGTACCTGCAGGCCTTACATTAAATCCAATAATAACTGCATCTGAGGCTGAAGCTAAGAGTACATCACTTTCTGTAATGGCTCCAACGCCTTTATGGATAATGTTAACTTGAATTTCTTCGGTAGAAAGTTTTTGTAAACTGTCTGATAAGGCTTCGACAGAACCATCAACATCGGCTTTTAGTATAATATTCAACTCTTGGAAGTCTCCTAGAGCTATTCTACGCCCAATTTCATCTAGTGTAATGTGTTTTTGTGTTCTTACACTTTGCTCGCGTTGTAATTGATTTCTTTTAGATGCAATTTCTTTAGCTTCTCTTTCATCTTCCATTACCTTGAAAGTATCTCCAGCTTGTGGTGCACCATCCAAACCTAAAACAGACACAGGCGTAGAAGGGCCTGCACTTTTTATTTTGTTACCGCGTTCATCATTCATGGCCTTAATCTTACCGGAAGTTTTACCGGCTAAAACATAATCTCCAATCTTTAGTGTTCCCGTTTGAACTAGTATTGTAGAAACATAACCTTTTCCTTTATCTAAATAAGCTTCAACTACTGTACCTTGAGCATTTCTGTTGGGATTTGCTTTTAGTTCTAAGATTTCAGCTTCAAGTAAAACTTTTTCAAGTAAATCTTCAACACCATCTCCTTTTTTAGCTGAAATATCATGAGACTGTATTTTACCGCCGAAATCTTCAACTAGTAAATTCATACCAGCCAGAGACTGTTTAATTTTTTCAGGATTAGCTGTTGGCAAATCTACTTTGTTGATGGCAAATATTATTGGCACACCTGCAGCCTGAGCGTGTGAAATGGCCTCTTTGGTTTGTGGTTTTACATCATCATCGGCTGCAATAACAATAATAGCAATATCTGTAACCTTAGCACCTCTGGCACGCATTGCTGTAAAAGCTTCGTGACCTGGTGTGTCTAAAAATGAAATCTTTTGACCAGATTTAAGCTCAACAGCATATGCTCCAATATGTTGTGTAATTCCGCCGCTCTCACCGGCTATAACATTTTCTTCTCTTATAAAGTCGAGTAAAGATGTTTTACCATGATCAACATGTCCCATTACGGTTACAATTGGCGCTCTATCCTCTAAGTCTTCTTCTTTATCTTCTTCTTCAGGTTCTATAACATCTTCAGATTCGCTATCTATAAATTCGACATCAAAACCAAATTCCTCAGCAACAATAGTTAATGTTTCTGCATCAAGACGTTGATTCATAGTCACCATCATGCCTAAAGACATACAAGCTGAAATAATTTCTGTAACAGAAACATCCATCATGGTGGCTACCTCATTAACGGTTACAAACTCAGTAACTTTTAATGTTTTGCTTTCTTTTTCTATTTGATCGAGCTCGTCCTGAGATTTTTGTTTGTGTTGCTGACGTTTCTCTTTTCTATACTTAGCCCCACCTTTACCTTTTTTAGATTTACCTTGGAGCTTTTCAAGAGTTTCTCGAATTTGCTTTTGTACTTCTTCTTCTGTAGGCTCTTCTTTTGTTGTACGCTTAGACTTATTGGCCTTCCCTCTTTTACGCTTATCGAAATTGGGTTTAGAGTCGTTCTTAGATATTCGACGTCTTTTACGTTTTTTGGAGTTATCTAAGGGTTTTTTTTTTTTTTTATTGTTTTTTTATTTTAATTTATTAATATAGATTTTTTAAACAGTTA
>CAYMXD010000480.1:0-2439 GCA_964394095.1 uncultured Mesohalobacter sp.
CACAAGTATCCGAAAGAATGGAGAAAAGACCGCTACGCTGTAAGAGAAAAGAATACAGACAAGTTGATTTTCAGTTTTTAAGGATTAAATCACACTGTTTATAAAGAAATTTTACTGCAAACTTAATTTTACACGTTTTGATTACACTTCAAATACAATTACAAAAACAAAACTAATAGCAAGGGCGAAGTAAACGGTCTATTTTCTAAAAGTTTCGGATACTTCTGGAAATAAATATAAATTAGCCTTTAATTATTTATTTTTCATAGATTTGTGAGCCAAACTCTTAAAATATACGTGATGCCTCGAAATGTTTATATCAGCGGAACCGGATCTTATACACCGGAAAAGGTCATTCCCAATTCTTATTTTGAAAGAGTTGGCTCTAATGATGAATGGATTCACAACACCCTTGGTATCAAAGAAAGGCGAATAGTTGAAGACGAAACCACCTCAGACCTGGCAGCAAAAGCAGGGCTCAAAGCGATTGAAAATGCAGGTCTTGGCATAAAAGATATCGACCTGATTGTGGTGGCTACCACTACGCCGGACAGACAGGCGCCGTCTTGTGCTTGTTTTGTTCAAGACAAATTGAAGGCCTATCAGGCTGTTGCCTTTGACGTAGCTGCAGTCTGTTCCGGAGCTTTATTCACCATAGCTGTCGCTCATGAGTTTATCAAAACAGGCACTTACCAAAATGTTTTGGTTATCGGTGCCGATACCTTTTCTACCATTACTGATTGGGATAGGAGAGACTCTGTGTTTTTTGGTGATGGGGCAGGAGCAATGGTTTTGAGCGCTACCGAAGACGATAAAGGTTTTATAGATTTTGATATGCATTCTGATGGCCGTGGTAAAGAGCATTTTACCATACCGGGTGGTGGAGCTGAAAATCCCGCCACTAAAAAAAGTGTAAAAAATAAAGAACACTTCTTTCAAATGAATGGTAAAGAGGTTTACGATACCGCCACTAAAGTTGTTCCTGAATCTGTAAATACTATTCTTGAAAGAAACCACATAAAAGTGGAGCAGTTGGCTTATATGATTCCACATCAGCCCAGTATAGGTATTCTAAAGAGTATAGCCAAAAGTATTGGTTTGCCGTTTGAAAGAGTAACAACTAATATGGACAAATACGCCAACACCTCCGGTGCTACTATTCCTATTGTTCTTGATGAGACCCACCGCGAAGGAAAGTTTTCTGATGGCGATTATCTGCTTTTTGCAGCCGTAGGTGCAGGTTGGACCTGGGGTACAGCTTTATATAAATGGTAAACCTAAAAGCTTACAAAATATATTTTAACCCATTTGAACTAAATGTCATAGCCATCTGTTTGTGTCAAATTTAATTCATAACTTTAACTCAATTCATAAAAAGCGTCTATAATCATGTTTGAAGGAAAAACCTACATCATCACCGGCATTGCCGATAAACACTCTCTGGCCATGTACGTTGCCAAGGAAATTGTAAAACACAACGGAAAGGTGATTTGTACCGGATTAGGGGTAAGTCAATTTCATGAAAACCTTTCAGGTCGGGCAAAAAGCTTCCTAAATGACAGTTATCTGCTTTTTAAACAAAGCGTTGAAGAGGAATTAGGAAAAGACGTAGAAACGCATATCCTTGATGTTACACTACCGGAAAGCATTGAAGGATTTTGCTCAAAACTAAAAGCTCAAAACCAAAAAGTAGACGGACTCCTCCATGCTATTGCTATGGATAAAACCATCCGTAATAAAATCGTAAAACCCCTGCTTGAGGTTACCTTTAAAGAGTTTTGCGATACCATGGAAGTTTCTGCGTTCTCACTGGTGAGTTTAACGGCTAAGCTGAAAGAACACGGCTTGTTGAATGCAGGTTCATCCATTTGTTCATTAAGTTATATCGCTGCTCAAAAAGTGACTTTTCACCCTTATCGAAACATTAGTATTGCTAAAGCGGCATTAGAGCGAATTACCATAGAATTGGCAGATGAACTGGGTCGACAAAACGGGACTCGGGTGAATTGTGTACGCTTTTCGCCCTATCTTGGCAGCAAAGCGGGAACAGCTACCTTAAACCTTTCAGACGTAGACCATGCCGCCAACAAAAGCCCGCTTGGTAATGCCAGTCCGCAAGATTTGGCATACGAAATCACACATTTGCTAAGACCCGACATGAGAATAACCGGAGAAATTAGACATGTGGATGGTGGTTATAATATTGTGGGGTAAGTAGAGATTAGTACATAGTAATTAGTAATTAGTCGGTAGTTGGTAGAGGGTAGAGGGTAGAGGGTAGTTTTGGTAATTAGTAATTAGTCGGTAGTTGGTAGAGGGTAGTTGGTAGAGAGTAGTCTTGGTATGTAGTAATTAGTCGGTAGTCCCTGAATGGTCGCGGACCATATTCCAATTCACATAACATGCAAAGAAAATATCAAAATTAAAAATTGAACTCTA
>CAYMXD010000481.1:0-1732 GCA_964394095.1 uncultured Mesohalobacter sp.
ACACTACCTAAAATTAATTACGACGCCTTTTTGCTTTATTATTTTTTTTTATTAAAATTTTTTTTTATTTAAAAAAAAAGGCTTATCGGAATCAAACTGGTTTTAGACTGCAAATTCACACAGTTCAAATCTCTAAAAATTGGGTGTTTTTGGGAAACTAAAGGACAAGTATATTCAATCCGACTTATGTATTAAAAGGCTAAGAAATAGCCGTATCGATTCATTAGTAAGGTTTAACCTTCGAATATTAAAAATTAAATTATCATAATTTTAATTTGTAGTTATTCCAGGACCCGAGTAGGAAAAACACCATTAAGACACTTCTATTAAATGGTTATTGAGCTTGACGAAATGCTCAGCAAGCATGATTTGATAAAATCGACTTTACAATAGTATTTTCTTACATTGTACCGAAGTATACTCTTTAAGCAGACTAGTATTTTAAAGAACTCTGTGATACGAGAGACAACTTATCCCATTATTCGTGATTAAAATTATTTTCGGTATTCGTTATGCATTTGAAATTTTAAAATGCATAATAATCCGGGTTAAAAACAAAAATCCGCTGAATTTTCAGCGGATTTTTTTTGTAATTGATTGAGTATTTGTCGTTGTTTATTTTTTACAATCAAGTTTACTTCACTTCTTCAAAATCAACGTCTTCGACATCGTCTTTAGAATCTGAACCTGAATCAGCACCAGCCTTAGGATCTGCTTGATCGCTGCCTGAGGGATCAGCTTGTCCACCCTGTGCTTCAGCTTGGGCTTTATACATTTCTTCAGAAACTTTTTTCCACTCTTCATTTAATTTGTCGAGTGCAGGGGTGATTTTTTCAACATCACCCGTTTTATGAGCTTCTTTCAATTCTTCAAGCGCATCTTCAATGGGCTTTTTCTTGTCTTCAGGTAATTTGTCGCCAAACTCTTTCATTTGGTTTTCAGTTTGGAATATCATAGCATCAGCCTCGTTGAGTTTATCAACTTTTTCTTTGGCTTTCTTGTCAGCTTCGGCGTTAGCTTCTGCTTCCTGCTTCATTTTGTTGATTTCTTCTTCAGTTAAACCGGAAGACGCTTCAATTCTGATGTCTTGTTTCTTACCTGTTGCCTTATCTTCTGCACTAACGTTTATAATTCCATTAGCATCAATATCAAAAGTTACTTCAATTTGAGGTGTTCCTCTCTTCGCAGGGGGAATGCCATCTAAATGGAAACGACCAATTGTTTTGTTGTCTTTCGCCATTGGTCTTTCGCCCTGTAAGACATGAATTTCAACACTAGGTTGATTGTCTTGTGCGGTAGAAAATATTTGAGACTTTTTAGACGGAATGGTTGTATTGGCTTCAATCAATTTAGTATTTACACCACCCATAGTTTCAATACCCAAGGATAATGGCGTAACATCAAGCAGCAATACATCTTTTACATCGCCAGTTAATACACCACCTTGAATACCTGCTCCTATAGCCACAACTTCATCCGGATTTACACCTTTACTCGGTTTCTTACCGAAGAATTTTTCAACAGCCTCCTGTACTGCAGGAATTCTGGTAGAACCACCAACTAATATAATTTCATCAATGTCGTTTTTGCTCAATCCAGCAGATTTCATTGCTTTTTCGCATGGCGCTATTGTTCTTTTTACCAAGTCACTAATCAACTGTTCAAACTTAGAGCGAGACAAAGTTCTTACCAAGTGCTTAGGTCCACTAGATGTTGCAGTAACATAAGGTAG
>CAYMXD010000481.1:1757-2433 GCA_964394095.1 uncultured Mesohalobacter sp.
TAATTTCAGTTGAAGATGAAGATGATAATTCTATTTTAGCCTTTTCAGCAGCTTCTTTCAAACGTTGAAGCGCCATTGCATCTTCTCTTAAATCTATGCTTTCGTCTTTTTTGAATTCATCAGCTAACCAGTCGATGATAACTTCATCTACATCATCACCTCCTAAGTGGGTATCACCGTCTGTGGATAATACTTCAAACACACCGTCTCCTAATTCAAGAATAGAGACATCGTGAGTACCACCACCAAAGTCGAATACAACAATTTTTTGGTCTGTACTCTTTTTATCAAGACCATAAGCTAATGATGCAGCTGTAGGCTCGTTGATAATTCGTCTAACTTTTAGGCCGGCAATTTCACCGGCTTCTTTAGTAGCTTGACGCTGAGAATCATTAAAATATGCTGGTACAGTAATTACAGCTTCGGTTACATCCTGTCCTAAATAGTCTTCAGCAGTTTTCTTCATTTTTTGAAGAATCATAGCAGAAAGCTCTTGTGGAGAATATAGCCTGCCATCGATATCTACACGAGCGGTATCATTTTCACCCTTTTTTACTTTATAACTAATTGTATTTGTACATTCAGGAGTTTTTTTCTTTTTACTGAAAATATCTTTTAATTTTGAAGGTTTTGATGGATTTGAATTTAATATTTCTTCAAGATCTTTTCTATCCTT
>CAYMXD010000482.1:0-2432 GCA_964394095.1 uncultured Mesohalobacter sp.
TATGTCTTCCCGATGAATTGCAAAATGGGATAATTCATAATGTTCTCTTTGAACTTTTAGGGCGTTTTTAAGTCTCTTGGAAACCATTTTAGATTACCGTTTAATAAATGTATGGGGACTTCATCAAAGCTAATTTTAATATTTTCAGCGCTTATTTATAAAATTTCGTTTAAGCTTTAAATATTGTTGGAATGTCTTTTACTTTAAAATTAAAAGTAAGGTAAGCCATCTCAAAACGCTCAATTAGTCAGTCTGAACTCGTTGCAGATTTCATAAAATACTAGTAAATATTTCAATGAGATTCTGAAATAAATTCAGAATGACATGTATTACAGGTTTTGAGACAGCTACCATATTTCAAAATTATTTAAAAAAATTACTCTTCTTCCTCAGGCATCAAAATAGCGATATATTTGTCATCGGAGAGGTATTTTTTAGCTACCGCCTGTACTTCATCAGCAGTCACTGCATTTACCCTATCCATATAGCTTAGTGCTCTTTCAGGATTCATCTCGCTGTAGTATGCAGATGTCATTTCTTCAATCCACCAGTTATTTTTCTCAAGGTTTTCATCATAATCCACTTTTTGTGCTTTTTTGTACTTATCTAAATCTTCTGGAGTTGGTCCGTCATCTATTATTTTCTGAAGCTCAGCTAAGGCAGCCTCTGTTAAACTTTCTGCATTTTCTGGTCCGCATGGGAATTGAATTGAAAAATTATAGCTCCCATAAGGACGTTTGTTCATTCCACCATTGGCACCGGCACCATAAACGCCGCTTTCGCCTTCTCTTAAGTTTTCAATGAGTTTAATACTTAAAACTTCACCTAGTGCATCCATGGCCATGGCTTCTTTTTTGTTATATTCAGTTTCACCGTAAAAAGAAATTCTAACCTGACTTTTAGGATCGTTGCCTTTATAAAATATTTTTTTGAAGTCCCCTTTCTTTTGTCTAAAGCCCAGATCTGTGACTTCCTCTTGTTTACTGGGGTCAGACGGTAGAGCGGCAATATATTTTTCACTCAAATCTCTAATAGCCTTCTCGTCTATATTCCCCACAAAGAAAAAATGGAAGTCTGCCGCATTGCTAAAGCGTTCCTTATATTTTTCATAGGCCAATTTATAATCTGTACTGGCCCAAGCTTCCTCATCAGGTAAAATACCGCCCCATCTTGGATTGTCTTCATTCAAGAAACCAAAAGCTTTGTCTAAGAAATAAAATCTTGGCGAGGCCAACATATTTCCCATAAAGGCTTGTTGCTTAGATTTATAACCATTGAAAGCTTCTTCGTTATAATTTAAGTCTGTAAAATGTGCTTGCAGCATTTGCATCATGTATTCTAAGTCTTTTGGTGCAGCTTGCCCTCTAAATCTTTCAGATGTATTGGATAGCTGAAAATTTAGGCTGGCAATTTTATCACTCATAAACTTAGAGATTTCATTTTTATCTAGTCCCGAATATCCCGCTTCAGAAAGACCACCCATTGCCCATCTTACTTTACTATATGTGTCATTATCTAATAAGTTAGACCCACCATAACTTAACGCTCTAAACAAAATTTCATCTTCTTTAAAGTCGGTTTTTTTGTAAGTGACTTGAGCACCATTAGATAAGGTAAGTGTAG
Source organism: uncultured Mesohalobacter sp. (assembly GCA_964394095.1). Taxonomy (GTDB): domain Bacteria; phylum Bacteroidota; class Bacteroidia; order Flavobacteriales; family Flavobacteriaceae; genus Psychroflexus. The sequence continues at coordinate 1,624 of CAYMXD010000482.1, forward strand.
TAGTGCCCAGCTTTTCATTTTGCTCCTCAGAAACTATTGTACCTTTAGGTAAAGTCTCTCTGACTAAACTCTCACTCATTTCAGTCTCTTGGTAAGCTTCTACATCATCAAATTCGTTATTCACAATAGTTAGAATTTGCTCTTCAGTTGGCTTTTGGCTTTCATCTTCGTATTCAGGGCCTGTAAACACAACAACGCGGCTTTCATCTCTGATGTATTTATCAATCATGGCATTGATGTCAGAAAGTTGAATGTTTGGTAATGTTTCCTTAGTGAAAGCAAACTGCCATTCAACACCTGTATATACATCACCGCTTGTAAATTGATTTTGTAGTCTACTAACATATCTCCCGGATTCTGTTTTGTCTTTTTCTTTAAATTGACTTTCCAGACGTGTAAGTATTTCCTTTTTTGCTCTGTCAAATTCGGATGTCGTAAAACCGTACTTCTTTACCCGTGCATTTTCTCTTAACAAGACTTTAAGGGCGCCAAGTTGGTCATTATTGGTAGGCACAGCAAAAGAGGTGAATGCCATTTTTTTATCATTCACAATATTGCCGTAATAGCTGTAGCCATAAGTAAATGGTGGGTTAGGTGCGTTTGATAACTCTCTAAGCCTATTGTTTAGCATGGTTGAAAACAACTGACTTTCTAAATTGGCTTCTGCAGTTTCGTAAGTAGAATTAGGTTGACGTTCTTCTGGGTTTTTATAGTAGATAGATACCTGAGCTGAGGTCGCTTCTTTATCGGTGGCCACAGCTACGAAGTTTTCTTCTTGATCCGGTACATCATATTCTGTACGTTCTTGT
>CAYMXD010000483.1:0-2425 GCA_964394095.1 uncultured Mesohalobacter sp.
ATATCTAATATCTAACTTCTAATATCTAACTTTTTAGCTTCAGGCGGAGAGTTAGAGGGGTTCTATCTCCTCCTTAACTTCACCGCATTTCAACATTGATGCGCCAAAATACGGATTTCTGATGGATTTATCTAAGCTCAACCAATACGCCCCTTCATTCGAGTCTGCCATGGGACAGTATTGGACATATATTTTTTGTTCAATGTCAATGGATTGTGATATCCTTATAATTTCGTCGGAAAACCGGATAAATTCATCTCTAAAGGCTTCAATGTCAGATTTACTGATCATTTCATTGAGACTGGCTGATAATTTTTCGAATATTTGTTCATCTGTTTTTTGGTTTTTTAAAAAGGCTGAAAATTCTTTTCCTATGGACTTCGCCTTTTCAAAATCGTCATTGACCAAGGCGTCTTTCAGCTCAAAATAAAATTCAAGGTAGTTATTATCAAATTCTACATTGTCTTTACTTTTAGATGACGTTGACTTTAAATTCATCATACTGGTTTTATCTTTCAATTGGGCTTCAGAATCGATGCTAAATGCCCCCTGACTCACAATCACATCATCGGCTGAAACCCCTGAAATGATCTCAATGGCATCACCACTGGATTTTCCGGTTATAACTTCCTTCATTTTGTAATATACGCCGCTTTCATCTTCAATTTCCTGATAGACCACAGAACGCTCGCCTGTCCATAATACTGCTGATTTTGGTAGCATTAGAGTTCCTTTTTCAACTTTGGATTTTGAAGTTTTTTCTAATGTTGCTGAAATAAACACACCGGGTTTTAAATTCAAATTTTCGTTATTAATCACCACTCTTGCGGTTGCCGAACGGGTGTTATCGTCTAAAGCAGGCGAAATAAAAGTCACTTCTCCTTTGACTTCTGATTGGTTTGGAATAGTAATGCTCAGCTTATCCCCTACTTTTAAGGTATTGAGATCATTTTCATAAATATCCAGATTAGCCCATAAGCTCGAAAAGTCAGCGATTTGAAGCAGCTGTTGGTCGGCTTTGATGTTATCGCCCTGATTGATGAATAATGTGGTTACAATTCCAGTTTTAGGCGCTCGTAGTTTTAGGATACCATTTTCCATTTGTTTTACAGCATTGATTGTCAGCTCCAAATTTTTAATTTTTTTGGTGACGCTGTTTATTAATGTCGAATTATCCTGTTCTAAAGCTAAATTGTATTCATCTTTCAAAATTTGAATTTCAGGCGCATAAATTTCAGCAATCAACTGACCTTTGTTCACTTGTTCGCCTTCGTCATTAATATATAGTTTTTCTACTCTCCCTTTGTAATTTGCTGAAAGACTTTCAACACGATCCTGATTAACCATCAATTGACCGGAATAGCTCAAATTAGGCGTCTGTGCTGCAGATTGACCAAGGCTAATGGTTTCAACTTTGGCTAAAGCTCTGGCTGTTTTACTCATTTTTATGGCATCAGGATCTATTCCGCTTTCCAATTGACCGGCAGGAATGAGGTCCATCCCGCAAATGGGACAATCACCCGCTTCATCCTGACGAATTTGAGGATGCATAGAACAGGTCCAAACCTTTTCATTATCTTCATCTGATGTAGAGTGTTCGTGACTTTCTGCAGTTTTATCAGTTGAAAACGCCAAAGCGCCTATTGTTATACCAAGTATAACTAAAATTGCGCCAATGCTATATTGTTTTAATTTTGTATTCATTTTTAAATCATTTTAATTATTATGCCTATGCTTAGCCAGAAATAACTGAGTATGGCCAGGTATTTTAATAGTTTTTCTAACCACTTACTTTTTGGTGCCATTTCTTTCATATGGGAAATATCTTTTTGCTTGGAGAAAAAACCAAGGTATATCAGTATTCCGGAAATTATCAAAAATCCAATATTCATAAAGAAGGTATAATTGAATTTAAAATAGGTTTGCTCTGTAATTTTTGCCTGTGAGAAATCCGGCAGGATATTTAAAAAATCAAAGCTGTAATGCAAAAGCATAGTAGTAATGATAAGCGCAGTAAATAACAAGGATAAAATGAAAAGAGACATTTTCCAGCCGTAGTATTTGGCATTGATTCTCAAAACAGGAAAAACCACCAAATCGCTGAAAATAAAAGCCATCACACCGGCAAAACTGACGCCCTTGCCGAACAATAAAGCCGCTAATGGAATATTCCCCATAGATCCGATAAAGGTCATAAATGCGGCAAAAGGACCGATTACAGTATGTTCTAAAAGCGTAAAAAAACCAAAACTCTGCTGACCATCACCTGTATTGATAAATAAAGTTTGAAAAAAAGCATCCGGCACAAAGGCTGAAATTATTCCTGCTATGGTAAATCCAATGGTCACGTCTTTCCAGACCATTTTCCATTCCATGCCGTATTGTTTACCAACCTTAACCCAATTTTTTTTCTGTTGAATTTTTT
>CAYMXD010000484.1:0-2417 GCA_964394095.1 uncultured Mesohalobacter sp.
GGCATAGTCTAATCTATCCAACACATTTAAACTGACATAGCCGTCTAAACCGATTGCTGCGGCTGTATCAGCTTGTTCTAAATTCACAAACCCATTGTCGTCTATGATATCGTTTTCAGCATAAATATCGAGAATTTCAGCTATAATAAGTCGGCATCCGTTTTCTTCAATAGGGTATTCGTTTTTGTAAGCACAGGCTAATTTAATTTGACTCTCTTTTACAAAAGGCGTCTTATAAGGCTGAATCATTTCAGGAGTTAAACCTGTTGCTTCGAACTCAGAAACCTCTCTGTCGTAACTCGCCGCCGTTTGGTGCGCTTGTTTATACATTGAAGTATTCACCTGATTTAAAGTAAATCCTTTAGTCGCTCGCATGTTTTCATAGGTATGCCTTTCAACCGTTGTAGGCCGGAGAATAAATCCTAACAATGGTGGATTACTGCCAATATGCACCACAGAATTGAATACTGCTAAATTGTACTGGCCACATTCAGAAATACTGCCAATTAAATTTAAGGATTTAACACCACCAATACCATTGATTAAAGCTGCCCGTTTCAATTTCGGCAGTTCTGAAATCTGTTTTTTACAAAAATGAATCATTATGCTAAAATAAGAGGATTACTCAGCTACAAGTGTTAATGGACTGTAAAAGAATAATAAATTCGATGCTATATTTTCGTTTTTCTTAAAAGTTTTTTGTGTAGATTTGAAATTCAACGAAATATTTTAACAATTATACTTTATGAAAAAAATTCTACTTTCGATTATTTTAATAGGTTTTGTAAATGCTTATTCACAGATGGATCCAGACCTTAAAAGCGATATTAATGCCATTGAAAGCAAAGTTATTAATTGGCGACATCATTTTCACCAAAACCCTGAGTTGTCTAATAGAGAATTTAAGACCGCTGAGAAAATTGCTGAACACCTTAATGCACTTGGATTAGAGGTAAAAACAAATGTTGCCCATACTGGTGTGGTTGCCCTTTTAAAAGGAGATAAACCCGGAAAAACAGTGGCATTAAGAGCAGATATTGATGCGCTTCCCGTCACCGAACGCAACAATTTGCCATTTAAAAGTGAAGTCACAGCAGAATTTTTAGGCACTAAAACAGGAGTGATGCATGCCTGTGGTCACGATACGCATACAGCTATTTTAATGGGCGTTGCAGAAGTATTAACCAAGAACAAACATCTTATAAAGGGAAATGTGAAATTTATTTTCCAGCCCGCAGAAGAAGGCCCTCCACCAGGAGAGCGTGGTGGAGCAAGTTTAATGATAGAAGAAGGCGTTTTAAAAAACCCTGATGTGGATGCGATATTTGGCTTACATATTAATTCTGAAACGCCCGTAGGCACAATCAACTACAAACCTGGGGGAACTATGGCTGCCGTAGAGCGTTTTGTGATTAATGTAAAAGGTAAAGGCTCTCATGGCTCCAAGCCTTGGGGAGGCGTGGATCCTATTTTAATTTCTGCTAAAATAATTGATGGATTGCAAACTATAATTAGCAGAGAAGCGCCATTGGTAAAAGAACCTGCTGTTATTACTGTAGGTAAAATTACCTCAGGTACACGGTTTAATGTCATTCCGGAAAGTGCTGAAATGATTGGTACATTAAGGACACTTGATCCTGATATGCGTGAAATGATTATATCTCGAATGGAAGAAATGGTAACGACCATAGCAAAAGCCTATGGAGGTGAAGCTGAAATTCAATTTCAAAACAATACCGCTATAACTTACAATGATTTAGAATTAACCGCAGCTATGTTGCCTACCTTACAAAATATTGCAGGCGAAGACCATGTAAAACTTGTAAAAGCGAGTACAGGTGGAGAGGATTTTTCCTTTTTTCAAGAAAAAATTCCCGGGTTTTATTATTTTCTTGGCGGAATGACGCCCGGAAATGAAACGCCTTATCCACATCATACACCAGATTTTAAAATTGATGATGAAGGGATGATATTGGGGGTAAAAACTTTATCTCAAATAGCTATTGATTATTTAAATAAAGACATGTAATCCCCTAAATAGACTTAATATACTGGAATTAAACTCTTAATTTGCTATGTAAAGCTTTAGAAGTGTGAAGTTTGTAACCTTTAGCTGTGCGAAGTTTGTAACTTCGCACCCTTATACAGATTTTAGCAGTGCGAAGTTTGTAATTTCGCACCCTCACATAAATTATTTACAAATTCATTAGCTTCGAAAAGCATACTCAACTATTAGTAATTGACAACGTCTCAAACATATCAAACGTCCATAGTTTTAAACTATGAAAAGTTAAGGCTGAATTGTTCATTAGAATATTTTGTAAATCTCCTATTGATTCTAAAATAGAGGAAAATAATAAGAAATAAAACCGTTAAAACGGTTTTGCATCATCAATTTTTACCGTTAGCCCATGGAT
>CAYMXD010000485.1:0-2395 GCA_964394095.1 uncultured Mesohalobacter sp.
AAACTTAACCCAATGTCGCATTTAATACAACGGATTATGAGTCACATTTTTAATCAGGTTTTGAGTTGTTTTGAAAGTCAGAATGTGTCTGATATAAGGAAAGGTATCCAAGTAATTGTACATTTGTTGTTGTTCTTTTGATAGAAAGGGATTTTGGTTTATGGAATCAGTCAGAAACCCGCCATTGGCGGGGATATGAGCCCGACGAGCTAATAATCAGTAACATTCTTTTTCATCCACTCACGTCCTTTTCCTGATTTTAAGAACTTCTCTCTAAGCCATGCTTCATTTTTAGAGTGATAAAACTCTACATGAATCACAAACCAAAGTCGATACCTCGTTGTGAAACCTTTCTTCCCTAATTCATTATGAGATTTAAATCTTGAAATGAGATTAGATGTGTAGCCTACATAATGTTTAGAGGAGGATAAAGATTTTAAGACGTAAACGGCGTATTCTTCCATAGTACAAAAATAAAAAAAGCCTTTTAAATTTCTTGAAAGGCTTTTAAAAGTAGCGGGGACTGGACTCGCCTGTGCGCCTCAGGCGTAAACCAGCGTCTCCGCCAAAGGACGGACAGGCGCCTCAGGCGGATATGAGCCCGACGAGCGGACTTTATACTGAGCTTGTCGAAGTATGCTGCTCTACCCCGCGATATACTTTAATATTATAGAACTTCTTTTAATCTCGAACCAGCGTCCGCCTCAGGCGGATATGAGCCCGACGAGCGGACTTTATACTGAGCTTGTCGAAGTATGCTGCTCTACCCCGCGATATATTTTTAATATTATTTTTAGAACGTTTTTCTTTCAAATAAGGGACTGCAAATATAAGGATAAATCTGAGTTGCGCAAAATCTATAAGAGAATTATTTTAAAAAACTTAATTCAAACTAAAAGATCAAGCAAGACTCAATAAAGGATTCTTCCCAACATGAGGAGTCAAAAGAAATCTTGATATCTCCTTAATTATATCAAATTCCCCTTTGGATTTGCCTGGTCGGCAAGGCAGGGTCTAGGGAGCCTTTCCCCCTCTTTGGGAGCTAGGGGCGGTTTAATTCAACATTTCCCAAAGCTTATCTTTCAATTCCTGCAAGCCCTGTTGAGCCACAGACGAAATAAACAAATAAGGCACATCTTTAAAGCTTTTTTTAAGTTCCTTGTCAAGTTCCTGCTTCAACTCTGTATCCAACATATCGCTTTTAGAGATAGCAACCAATCGCTCCTTATCCAGCAATTCCGGGTTGTAACGTTTGAGTTCATCGAGTAAAATGTCATATTCATTTTTGATGTTTGGAGCATCTGCAGGAATGAGGAATAACAATGTAGAATTGCGTTCAATATGTCTTAAAAACCGATGCCCTAATCCCTTGCCCTCAGCGGCACCTTCAATAATTCCCGGAATATCGGCAATCACAAAAGTTTTGTAGTCTCTGTATTTTACAATGCCTAAATTGGGTTTAAGCGTTGTAAACTCATAATCGGCTATTTTGGGTTTGGCTGCGGTGATTACCGATAGCAAAGTTGATTTTCCGGCATTGGGAAAGCCCACCAAGCCCACATCGGCTAAGACTTTAAGTTCTAAAGTAATATCACGTTCTTCACCTTCCATCCCAGATTGTGCATACCGAGGGGTTTGATTGGTTGAACTTTTGTAATAAGTGTTGCCTAAACCGCCTTTCCCGCCTTTGGCAGCGATGTACTCTTCGCCGTCTTCAGTTAATTCTTTAATGACCTTTTGGGTGTCGGTATCTCGAATCACCGTACCAAGTGGGACTTCGATATACTGATCTTCGCCATCGGCGCCGGTGCTGGTTTGTTTACCGCCACTCCCACCGTGTTCCGCACGAATATGACGCTTAAATTTTAAATGGAATAAGGTCCATAGGTTTTTATTGGCTTTCACAATCACGTGACCACCCCGACCACCATTTCCGCCATCCGGTCCACCTTTGGGGATGTACTTTTCCCGACGTAAATGCGCAGAGCCTTTTCCGCCGTTTCCGGAATTGATGTGAATCTTCACGTAATCTACAAAATTGCCTTCGGTCATAATCTAAGTTGTTGTTTGCAAATATCTTAAATTAAAAACGAATGCCGTGTATTTTTATGATTGGCTTGAAATTAAAAGATGATGGTTTACTATTGATGCTATGGATACTGTTGTTGCTATTGATACTGTTGTTGCTGTAGATACTGTTGATGCTGTTGTTGCTCATGTGTACGTAACCTGTCATTCTGAAAAATGCGAAGTGATGAGCATTTGTTCAGAATCTTGGGGTTTTATGTCGGTATGGGTGCTATGGATACTATGGACACTGTTGTTACTATTGTTGCTGACGTGTACGTAACCTGTCATTCTGAAAAATGCGAAGTGATGAGCATTTGTTCAGAAT
>CAYMXD010000486.1:0-2391 GCA_964394095.1 uncultured Mesohalobacter sp.
ACCAATGCTGAAGATGGGAGACTATTCGTGAGAGGAGGTAGTGCCGACGAAACCCAGATTTTTATTAATGGCATTCGCGTTTTCGCCCCTTTTACACCCACGGCGAATAATATCCCGACGCGTGGTCGGTTTTCGCCGTTTTTATTTAAAGGGATTTCTTTTTCAACCGGAGGTTATTCGGCTGAATTTGGTCAGGCCTTGTCTGGTGTTTTGCAACTCAACACTATTGATGAACCCGATCAGGAAAAAACGGATATTTCTTTAATGAGCGTTGGCGTTGGTGTTGGGAATACCCAAAAATGGGAAAAGAGTTCGTTTAGCATCAATGCCTCATATATCAATTTGGCGCCATATCTGGAAGTTATTCCCGATAGAAACGATTGGATAAATCCTTTTCAGTCTGCTTCGGGCGAAATGGTTTACAGATATAAAGTCAACGACAGTGATTTATTGAAATTATACGGTGCTTATAGTTATACTAATCTTGATCTTTTGCAACAGGATATCAATTTTGAAGACGGATTCAGATTTTCAACAGAAAACAGAAACCTCTACATCAATGGGTCTTATAAAAGTTTTCTGGGCAATACGTGGATATTGTCCACAGGGTTTTCTTTATCTAATGACAATACTAAGCTTCAAATTGCTGAAGATTTGATAAGTAACAATGATAATTCAGCACATGTCAAACTAAAACTGCGAAAACGTATTAATAATCGTTTTGAGCTGAATTTTGGTGGAGAATATTTTTTAACGGATTTTGATGAAAACTTTAAAAGCCTGCAATCCGGCAATTTTGATTATGGCTTTCAAAACAACATTTCAGCGGGGTTTGCAGAAGCTGATATTTTCTTTTCAAAACAATTAGCGGCTAAAGTAGGGGGCAGAATAGATCACTACGAATTATTTAATCAGACGGTGGTTTCTCCACGGGCGTCGATAGCTTACAAGTCCGGAAAACACACCCAGTTTTCTTTAGCTTATGGTGATTTTTATCAAAATCCGGGTGCAAATTATCTTAAATTTGATAATTCAATTAATGCAGAAAATGCAACACATCTCATCGCAAATTTTCAGTTCGTACAACCCAAACAAATATTTAGAGTAGAAGCTTATTTGAAGGACTATAATGATTTGGTGAAATTCGATTCAGAATTTGAGGGTTTTAATTCTACATATTCTAACGAAGGCTTTGGTTATGCCAATGGTTTTGATGTGTTTTGGAGAGATAATGCTTCTATCAAGAATCTTGAATATTGGTTGTCGTATTCATATTTAGACACAGAAAGAGACTTCAGAAATTTTCCTAATGCAGCCCAACCTAATTTTGCCTCTCAACACAATTTTTCAATCGTCACTAAACACTGGATTGAAGACTGGAAAAGTCAGATTGGTTTCAGTTATGTGTTTGCATCGGGGCGGAATTACACTAACCCGAATCAACCCGGATTTTTAAATCAGGAAACTAAAAATTTCAGTTCTTTAAGCTTTAACTGGGCCTACCTGATAGATCAACAAAAAATATTGTACTTTTCTGCGAGTAATGTTCTGGGGACTCGGAATATCTTTGGCTACAATTACGCCAATGAGCCCGATATGAATGGTATTTTTCAAAGACAAGCCATTGTGCCAAATGATGATCAGTTTTTCTTTGTCGGTTTGTTTTGGACCATTAGTGATGATAAAAAATCCAATCAATTAGATAATTTATAACATAAAGCTATATATAAAGTGGTAAATTTAAAATAAAAAACTATGAAAACTTTAATGATAATATCGATTGTGATACTGAACATGACAATGCTTAATGCCCAAAATTCAGATACATTCACTTTGACTTTAAATTTTGAAGTCACCAAACACGATAAAGGACAAATTCTATTCGCTTTATATGATTCTGAACAAAACCATATGGAAGAGACCTTTAAAACAGCAGAAGCTAAAGTTGAAAACGGAAAAGCCAAAATCAGCATAAAAAATTTGAAATCAGGATATTACAGTTTCTCGTATTTCCATGATGTGAATTCTAATGGCGAATTAGACACCAATCTGGTTGGTATTCCCAAAGAGCCTTACGGATTTTCAAATGGCAAAAAAGGAAAATTTGGACCACCGGATTTTGAAGATTGTAAAATTAAAATTGATAGTGACATAAACCTTGAAATTAGTATCAAATAATCAAAAACCTACTGACCATGAAAAAAATAATTATATTACTCGTTTTGACAACATTCAGTATTAGCATTCAAGCCCAAACCGCATATGAAAAAGGCATGCAGTCCGCCTTTGATTTATGGGATCAAGATAAACTTACAGAAGCGTCTAACCTGTTTGAACGCATAGCCGGTGTTGAAAAAGACCATTGGTTACCGCCATTTTATGCCGGTTATA
>CAYMXD010000487.1:0-2390 GCA_964394095.1 uncultured Mesohalobacter sp.
CAAAAAAATGTTACTTAAGTTGATTTATAGCTCCGACTCGGTTGAATAATATTTTTATAACTGAGTTTATTTTATTTCAACCATTTAGCTGTATAATATTGGTGCGAAGTTGCAAACTTCGCACAGTGTAGTCAGGTTTTTTTAGTATGCAGCTTATGCAGAGATGTAGACCAAGTAAGTTTTTTCAAGTTATCGTTCTAAAAACAATGTTCTTAGGTATTCTATTCAATTAGGTTATTATTCCAAAAGAAAAAACGTCCACTGTATTTTTGTTATAAGCTTAGGTATCTTTATAAGGCTCTTCATAAATGGATTAGAAGTAGTTTTCTTTTATGATGTTCAAATGATGAAGCTCGTGCCCACAGCATATAAAAGGAATAAGACCGACTTTAAATTTGTAATGCTTCAGATTTAAAGATGTATTTAACTCTTCATTATCAAAAGTTTTAAATAAGCTTATACTGGCATTTCTATTGTTGCTATAATCATTAAGAAGAATATTTTTTGACTTATACTTGTACTTCTTAGCATAGATATCGTGATTGTATGTTTCAATATTGGGGTTTTCTTCTCTTACTATTTTTAATGCGCGGTAACAAAAAATACGCTCTGTATCTATGATGTGTTGTAAAATCTGGGCTATTGTCCACTTAGCATCGGCGTATGAATATTCCATTTTGTTTTCATCTATTGTATCAAAAAAGGCCAACAGGTACTCAGAATTAACTTTCAGCCTTTCAAAGCCATTTTCATTTGGATTAAGATTGTTTAAATACCTATCGTAATAAGGATTGTAGTTTTGTCTGAATTGATTAAGTTGCATTCATCAAGTTTTAATTAGTTTACCCGTTTTACAAACTGGCCTTTTCGCCTGTCTTTTTCTTCAAGTAAAAGCGATAATTCTCGTGTAGATTGCCCTTTCACAGATGAATTTTCCTGTGCTCTTCTAAACAAATAAGGCACCACATCCCTTATGGGACCGAATGGTAAAAGTTTAATGGCATTTGAACACTCGGCTCCAAGATTATAACTTATATGGTCACTCATACCATATAATTGCCCAAACCAAATGCGAGAATCATCAAGCTTTAATCCCATTTGATTCATGAGTTGCAGAGCCATATAACTGGAAACTTCGTTATGCGTTCCAATAAAAGAAGAAATGTCATCTACATTATCAATACAATAAGACATCACCGCATTAAAGTTAACATCCGAAGCCTCTTTATCTTCACAAATAGGGGTATCATAATTTTTTCGTTTTGCTCTAAGGTTTTCCTTTTCCATATAAGCGCCCCTCACTATCTTAAAGCCTAATTTGAAACCTTGCTTTTGTGCGCGTTTATGAATATCCTTTACATATTTTAGCCTATCCCAACGGTAACATTGTATGGTGTTATAAATATAAACTTCATCTCTATTATAAATTTTCATCATCTCTTCTATGAGGTCGTCGGCGGCGTCCTGCATCCAGGATTCCTCTGCATCAAACATTAGCTTTGTTTTATGATCTGCTGCTGCCTGACATAGCTTATGCACTCTTTTTTTTATACGCATCCATTCTTCTTGCTCTTTCTGATTTAAGTCTTGTCCCAAGGTTAATTTTTCCCATATTTCAAATCTGCCCAATCCGGTAGGTTTAGCGACAGCAAAGGGAATTTCTTTCTGTTCTGATGAAAATTTGATGATATCAATTTTTATATCTGCTGCTTTATCAAATTCTTCCTCTTCTTTTTTGCCTTCAACTGAATAATCTAAAACACTTGACACTTGTTTAGAATACATGAGTTTTACTAAAGGAAGACAATCTTTTTGGGTTTCGCCCCCACAAAATTGAGCAAAAATTGTTTTTTTAATCAACCATTCTATAGGTAATCTTAATTTTAAGGCTAATTTTGTAAAGAAAATACCCAAAGGCACAAAAAAAGGAATATTCATTGTCTTAAAAATGAAAATAGACCTGTTTAAATCATGGTCCGATTTAAGAATAAAGGCTCTTTTGGTATTGTTAAATATTTTGGTATCCAGCATTGTCAAATTTTTATCAAATATAATTATAAGCTAAGCGCTAAGTATAATAAAGGTTTACAATTTCACTAATCTTAACAAAGCTTTTTAATGACAAATCTACTTGAAAAAAACAAGGTTTTTATTAATTCAACCCCTAACAGCGAAATCGATTATTTTATTGATAATCATAACATCTCATCAGTATACGTTTTGGTTGATGAAAATACTAATGCACATTGTCTGGAAATTTTTACACAAAATACATCACTATCATTTGAGGTTATAGAAATTCCCGCTGGCGAAAAGCATAAACATATTAATACCTGCTTGCATATTTGGGAACAGCTTTCAGAAAAAGGAGCTGACAGAAAATCCCTTTT
>CAYMXD010000488.1:0-2359 GCA_964394095.1 uncultured Mesohalobacter sp.
CAGCTTCTAAAGCTTCCTTTTGCAAAGATTCCGGCAGAACTTCAACCGGCAAAAGTTCACTGCCTTTGGTGGCATAATTATAATCTAAGCCTCCAATTAGTTTCACCGCAGCTTCGGTTTGGTAACGGTGAAAGAAGTACAAAGGCACAAAGACATCCTCCAGTATAGAATAGGGATCTCCGGTTTTGATATTGTCTATTGAAAAATTAGATATGGCTTGGGCTCTTAGGTCTAAAACCCTGTTTAATTCGTCGGTCACATTTTCTCCATTATCCCATAAATGGGCCTTGGCATGAGCACCACTCTGAGCCCGTGCATCGGCATCGCTAATAAATTGAAGGTTGTCATTTTTAGCCTTTGTCAACACTGCATTGAGATAGTCGTCTTCAGTCTGACCAGGTTCGGGTTCGCCATAACTGTAAGCTACAGTAACTTTATCCCAGCTGCCTATTCCGGCATCGTAAGCTTCTGAAAAATCAATTTGGTTGTCTTTAAATTTCAGCAGCGGGTGCGGGTAATCCATCACACTGGCTCTGCCATCGGTACTGGCTGCAAAGTTGTGGGCAAAACCCAGCGTGTGGCCGACTTCATGGGCAGACAACTGACGAATTCTTGCCAAAGCCATCTCTAGCATAGGCTGGTCATTATCATCAGATGCTTTAAAAGGCTGATTCATCAAGGCTTGGGCAATCATAAAATCCTGACGAATTCGCAAACTACCAAGACTCACATGACCTTTTAAAATTTCCCCGGTTCGTGGATCAGTAACGCTGGCGCCATAACTCCAGCCTCGGGTTGAGCGATGTACCCACTGTATAACGTTATAGCGTAAATCCAACGGATCGGCATTCTCAGGCAACATTTTGACTTGAAACGCATCTTTATAACCAATAGCTTCAAAGGCCTGATTCCACCAACGTGCACCTTCCAACAAAGCCGATCTTACCGGTTCGGGTGTGCCGGGATCTAAATAGTAAATGATAGGATCTTTAGCTTTACTGATTTCTGCTTCAGGATTTTCTTTTTCTAAACGGTGTCTGGTAATAAAACGTTTGGTCAAGGGTTCATAAATTGGCGTAGAATAATCTTGATAACTTAAAGGATAAGCCCCGCATCTAGGGTCAAATTGACGCTTTTGGTAGCCCTTTTCCGGAAGTTGCACAAAGCTGTGGTGCTGTACGACAGTAAGATTTGAAGGGTTTGGTGCTATTGAAAGTACATCTCCTCCCTCCGGGTTTCCTGAAAAAGTCAACATAGCTTCAAATTCCGTATTTTTAGGAAAAGCTTTGGTGCGTTCCATGGCTAAGGCACTTTTACTTTTATCTATTTTGTAAGTACCTTGTTTGGATTGCTTTAGACGTTTTGCCACGCCGTGAGCATCACGCATCAAAAAAGGCGTAAAATCTATTAAAAATTTGCCCTCCTTTTCGTCTTTAATTTCAAAGCCAAATAACACCGATTTGGCAAAAGCCTGTTCAACACTGCGGCGTTCCAGGGGGTTGTCGGTGGTGGCTCTGTAATCCAGGTTAGGCTGAATCAACAACAATTTATTTCCTGCCCGTTGAAATTTGACGATGGCCGTACCCCCCAATTGACCCCGATCTAAACCGATATCATTGGACCCCAATCCACTAGTTAAAGCACGGACGTAGATAAATTCCTTATCGATTTGATCCACTTGCAGGTAAATTTTATCTTCCTTTTCCACGTACCAAAAATCAAAAAAGCCTTCCATTTTGTCGAGCTTGTCTTTTTGATCTAGTGCTTTAAAGCTTTGTGCGGTGATGACTGATGTTACCAATAAAAGGAGGAGGGCATAACTGAATTTCATATGAAAGGGATTAAAATGTAATACAATGATCAATATAAAAATAAGTTGATAAACTAAAGTGGTTTAATTAAATAAAAAATTATTATGCTTATCTTTTAGTTCCCCCAATATAATACTAGTATCATACTGATATCCCTATGTTTTCAACTCATAAGTAAACCTAAATTCAAAAAAATTATTCGACACCCTTCGGGGTCGTAAGTCGCAGTAAGTCATATTTACTATAAACATATGACCCGTTCCGGGTCAACCTATTATTGAGGCAGCTGTGCGAAGTTTGTAAGTTCGCACCGCACCCCAATTCCTTATTCTCTCCTTAAACAGCTGTGTGAAGTTAGCAAGATTGCAACTTCATCAAATGTGCATATTTGTAAGCTTTGAAGAGTATAATTTAACGCTGAAAGCCTTATATGTTTATACACAACTATCCGAAAGAATGGAGAAAAGACCGCTACGCTGTTAGAGAAAAGAATAAAGATAATTTAATTTTCAGTTGTTTAAGAATTAAAACACCCTGTTTATAAAGAA
>CAYMXD010000489.1:0-2352 GCA_964394095.1 uncultured Mesohalobacter sp.
AAAACCTTTTATTTTAGCTTTGGCATCAATCAGGCTAAGATTTGAAGACTCTAATATAAAAGTTGAATCTCTTATAGCTAATTTAGCACTTGAATCATAAAAATCTAAAGAGTCGTAACGGATATGTTTGGCTTTTATTTCTGTGTTTACATTGAGTCGGCTTGGAACTCTTAGTACACCATAATTGTTTGAATCTGTGGTTTCAATAGTTTCCGAGTTTTCTTCTGAAGGCGAAAAACTCGGAATAAAGGCATTGAGATTAATAAAATCTGATTCTAAGCTAATATCGCCTGAAAGTTCTGTATGAGATGATGCCAAATAAGCGGTTAAATTTTTAAAATAACCATCAAGGCTTAGGTTTGAAGAAGCATATTGGACATTGAAATTTTTAAAAGAGGTGCGCTCATTCGAAAACTCAAGTTGTCCATCTTTGAGCAAAAAAGCTCTAGGATAGTCTTTAGATTTAAAACTAATCTCTTGAAACCCTAAACTACCACTATGTTGGATATTGTCATAAATAGAATTTTCAATATCACTTTGCCGGCCTATTAATTGCAATTCTGCTGTAATTAGACCATTAAGTTGCTCATCTTCCAAACCGAGTAGCTCATAAAATCGATTAAGTTTAAAACGACCATTTGCCTTAAGATCATATTTCAGGTTTTCAAAGTTTTCAAAATCAGCCTGCAATGAAAAAGGTTCGCTTTCAAAAACAAAATTGAGCTCATTAATCAATAAAGAAACATCTTTATAGGTGTTTCCTGGATTTGTAAGTATTATTTCAGCGTTTAAACTGTCGATAGGTTTGGGGTAATATGGTGTTTTAATCGAGGCATTATAGATGCTGAAATCACCACGACTTTCTGGAAATACCATTTGCTCTGGAATATGATAGCCTTTGGATTTTAAATTAATATCCATATCACCACTCATCTCTAGACCCTGTATCCCTATAGCTTTAGATAAGTCGGATAATTTTAGCGTACTTTTAATGTTGGTATCTACAAATTTACCTTTTTCATCATGATTTTCAGTATGATAGCCTTCAAAATATTCATCTTTAAGATCAAAACGAAAATTATTTACATCAATATTGACTTTGTCAACATTGAGTTGTGGAATAAAGAGACTTGCCTCTAAACTAATATTTTCAAGTTTTTCGTCAGTGGTGTTGGCATTTATTTCACCTTGACTGTAAGTAAAATCTATTGACAAGTCAGGTGAAATGTCTTGTGCTATATTATAATTTCCTTTGAGTGTTATTAATGCTGAAGAAAGTCCCTTAATTTTGGTGGATTCACGCCATGTATTATATTTAGGTGGCAAAGCACTAATAAAATCACTCAACCTGATATTGTCATAACCCATCATAAAATCCATATAATAGCCTTGTTTTAAAAGGCTAAATTCTCCTTCAAAATTAAGAGGTAAGTCATTGATTTTAATTTTGTTTTCTTCAAAAATAAAAGTCAGTTTATCGGTATTTATAAGGCTTTTGACTTCAGCATCAATTGATTTGTTTTTAAAATATATAATGTCGTCATACTGCATTTGAAAGCTTTCGGCGTAGAATGCAGAATAAATATCTGCTTTGGAAGTGAATATTGAACCATCGCCTGAAAAATTAAAGTTTTTTAAATCAATTTTAATCTTGGAGGCTTGGTCGTCATAATAAAAACTTGAATTAACAAATTCAACTTTATCAATTTGGAGAAGAAAATCTTTATTTACTTCCGACTTCGATTCCGTTTGATTTGAAGTTATATACACATCATAATTCGGCTTCCCTAAAGTGTCAAACTTTAAATAAACATCGGCTTGCTCTGCTACAATAGCATTGATATTGACTTCATTTGAAAAAATTAAATTCAAAATATCAACTTTACAATAGAGTTCGTTAGCTTTTAAAAGTTCTTCTTGGTCAAATGGAGATGATGCATCAATTTTGACATCGTAGATTGAAAAGGTTAAAGCAGGAAAATGTTTAAACAATGAGACTTCTGTATTCGAAAAACTAAATTCGGTGGTCAAAAGTTCATTGAGATTTTTTTGGATGGCGTTGTCGATATCATCAGCGAAAATTTTTGGAATGATAAACATTAAAAATAATGATAAAACCATAAGACCTCCTATACTTAAGCCCGCTATTTTTAACCATTTGTATAGTTTATTATTACTCTTTCTCTTCATGATTGATATAAATATATAAAACTATAAAATATTTATAAATTGAGTTTAAAGAAACTGTGATTTTTTGTTCGAAAAAAATTAAACTTTATGCTTAACCGGATGTTTCCCCATTTTCAACTTCAACTTATAATCTCATAAATATTTTTAAGTGGTAAAAGCATT
>CAYMXD010000490.1:0-2351 GCA_964394095.1 uncultured Mesohalobacter sp.
GGCTATTGGCAGTCAGCTGCAGGAGACTCAAGTGGATGTGAATACCTTTAGCTCGGGCGTGTATCTCCTAAAAGTGAGCTCCGGTAGTGAAGAATTTACAACTAAAGTGATTGTGGAGTAATTTTATAAGACTTTAGAAAGTCTTAGGCAATTCATTTTAATATACATTAAAACCCTCAGATAAATTCTGAGGGTTTTATTTTGGGGTTAGATTTTTAAAACTTAGTACACTACCCTATCTCCTGACACAACTCCACCAAAACCCCATGGGTTGATTTGGGATGTAGAAACGCTATACGCTTATTATCCGCGCCAGGTTTAGGCGCATCGTTAATCAGTCGAAACCCTTTCAATTGTAAACGCTCAATTTCAGCATCAATATCTTCCACATCAAAGGCCACATGATGTATGCCCTCGCCCCGTTTTTCAATGTATTTGGCAATAGGCGAATCGTCTCGGGTCGCACCCAAAAGTTCAATCTTATTTTCACCGGTTTTAAAAAATACAGTCTTCACGCCTTCACTTTCCACCTCTTCAGATTGATAAGCGGCCTTTCCAAACAAGGCTTCATAGGTTTTGGTGGCGGCCTCTAAGTCTTTAACCGCAATCCCTAAATGTTCTATTTTTCTCATATTGTTTTATTTTCAAAGGTATTATATTTTAAAAACATAATAAGGGCAACAGCCGTGCTATCCGTTATAGTCCGCAATAGTTTGTCTACAAATCTAAGTCAAAAAGGAGCTTCCGATGGTCGCTCTTTTTTCCAAGATTTGTGCAGACATCCTATTTTGCGGGCTATACACTCCTATCACTGTTGCAAAACACGTTTTCATAACCCATTATATTTTTAAAGAAACTACAAAGTAACCAAGACACACTAGCAAATAATTTCAATCTTCAAGACACGAAAACCTTTACAAATTTGTACTTTTGAGAAAAAATAATCCCATGAGATATCACCCCCTCGACAAGCAGTTATTTATAGAAAATCGCAAAAATTTTGCCAGTCATATGAAACCTAATGCGGTGGCTGCATTTAACTCAAACGACATTTACCCCATTGGTGCAGACAGTACAATCCCGTTTCAGCAGGACAGAAACATCTATTACCTCAGCGGTGTAGATCAAGAAGAGAGTATTCTAGTGTTATTCCCTGATGCACCTAAAAAAGAGCATAAGGAAATTTTATTTTTAAAAGAAACCAACGATCATATTGCGGTTTGGGAAGGCGAAAAATTAACCAAAGACAAAGCTTTTGAAACTTCAGGTATTAAGACCGTATATTGGCTTAAAGATTTTCATAAAATATTTCACGAAATCATGTCTCAGGCCGATATGATTTATGTAAACACCAACGAACACTACCGTGCCAACCACGATACCAAAACCCGTGAAGATCGATTTAATGTATGGCTTAAAGACAATTATCCTGCACATCAGGTGGCTAAAAGCAACCCGATATTGCAAAAGCTGCGTTCCGTCAAACATCAAATTGAACTGGATACCATGCAACACGCCTGTGATATTACCGAAAAAGCGTTTAGAAGAATTTTAAAATTTACCAAGCCTAATGTTTGGGAGTATGAGCTTGAAGCAGAAATTATTCATGAATTTATAAAAAACAGATCGAGAGGTTTTGCTTACACGCCTATTATTGCCAGTGGAAAAAATGCCACAGTATTACATTATATAGAAAACAAAGCCCAATGTAAAGACGGCGAACTCATTTTATTTGACGTTGGCGCGGAGTATGCCAACTATTCAAGTGATATGACGCGCACCATTCCGGTTTCAGGACGATATACCGATCGCCAAAAGCAAATTTACAATGCGGTAAATAAAGTTAAAAAAGAAGCGACCAAACTTCTGGTACCCGGAACCGATTGGAAAGCATACCACGATGAAGTCGGAAAAATGATGACCGCTGAATTACTAGACTTAAAATTACTGGACAAAGCCGATGTACAACATGAAGACCCGGACTGGCCGGCTTATAAAAAGTACTTTATGCACGGGACTTCACATCACATCGGGCTAGACACCCACGATTATGGACTCCTTCACGAACCCATGCAAGCCAATCAGGTGTTTACGGTAGAACCCGGCATTTATATTCCCGAAGAAAATATTGGTATTCGACTGGAAGACGATGTCGTGATTCAAGAATCCGGTGAACCTTTCAACCTTATGCGCAACATCCCGATTGAAATTGAAGAAATTGAAGAGGTGATGAATGGGTAAACATTATGGGTTAGTGGGGAGATGTTAATTACTAGTTTATAAGAAGTTAGAAGTACGATATTAGAGGTACGATTTTAGATTTACGATTTTAGATTTACGAAGTTTGTTAG
>CAYMXD010000491.1:0-2350 GCA_964394095.1 uncultured Mesohalobacter sp.
ATATATTCTTCGTTATTGATGTACCTGGGGTATAAGATGGAGTTTGATACTTCACCGTATTACAGAATAATTAACTATGTTTTGGCAATTGCAATTTTATATTATGCAATTCATAAATTTAATGTCTTAAATAATGGGCTGAATCTTAAGCAAGCTTTGAAAATTGGTGCGTTAATTGGAGTTGTAGGTGGGCTCATATACGGCATTTACACCTATGTTCATGTCTCCTTCGTCGATGATCAATTTCTTGAAGAGGTTAGTAAAACCATAAACAAATCTGATCTTAAAGAGCTTGATGAGGTCTCTGCTGAAGACACTGAAAAAGGAAAAGAAGTAGCCATTAGTTTATTGGAGTCTCCTTACTTTTATGTATTCTCAAGTTTTATAGGATCAGTGATTCAGGCTTTTATTATTTCACTCGTAATCGGATTGATAAAAAAAAGATAGTTTATGCAGATTTCCATCGTCATTCCCCTACTCAACGAAGCTGAATCTCTTACAGAGCTTCACGATTGGATTAGTGGCGTGATGACAAAGGAAAATTTCAGCTACGAAATTGTGTTTGTAGATGATGGAAGCACGGATGATTCCTGGGAAATCATTAAACACCTTCAGTCGAAAGACAAAAACATCAAAGCCCTTCGTTTCTTAAAAAACTTTGGTAAATCTCAGGCGCTGCACGCTGGGTTTAAATTAGCTCAGGGTGATATTGTCTTCACCATGGACGCCGATTTACAAGACAGTCCGGAAGAAATCCCGGAAATGGTTTCAATACTCAAAAATAATAAGCTTGACATCCTATCCGGTTGGAAAAAGAAAAGATACGATTCTATCCTGTTTAAAAACCTACCCTCAAAACTGTTTAATTATGCAGCGAGAAAAACTTCAGGTTTAAAACTGCACGATTTCAACTGTGGTCTAAAAGCTTACAGAAGTGAAGTCATCAAGAGCATTGATGTTAAAGGTGAGATGCACCGCTATATTCCGGTTTTGGCTAAAAACAACGGATTTGTTAGAATCGAAGAAAAACCCGTAAAACATCAGGCTCGAAAATACGGCTCAACAAAATTTGGTGCCGAGCGTTTTATTAATGGGTTTCTAGACCTGATTTCCCTGTGGTTTTTTTCGAGATTTGGCAAAAGGCCGATGCATTTTTTTGGAGCTTTAGGTGTACTCATGTTTATCATTGGCTTTTTATCTGCTGTATATATCGGGGGCGCCAAACTCTATAAACTCTACAACGGTCTACCTACTACTCTTGTTGTTGATAATCCTTTTTTCTATATTGCATTAGCAAGTATGGTTATTGGCGTTCAGCTTTTTGTGGCCGGATTTGTAGGTGAATTAATCATTAATAATCAACCCCTAGAAAAACGATACAAAATTTCAGAAAAACTATAATTATGAACAAAGACATTTTAAAAAAAGCCCAAGAATGGACTCAGGAACCATTTGATCTTGATACACAGAAAGAAGTTAAACACCTTCTTCAGAACGATCTTAAAACTTTAGAAGAGGCTTTTTATACCGATATCGACTTTGGAACCGGTGGAATGAGAGGAATCATGGGTGTAGGAACCAACAAAATCAATAAATACACCCTAGGCAAAAACTCTCAAGGCATCTCATCCTACTTACAAAAGGTTTTTCCCGGTGAACAACATAAGGTTGCCATAGCTTACGACTGCAGACATAACAGTAAAAGCCTGGCCAAAGTGGTAGCCGATGTGTTTTCGGCAAATAATGTGCAGGTCTATATTTTTGAAGATTTAAGACCGACACCCGAATTATCCTATGCTTTAAAGAAATTAAATTGCCATTGCGGCATTGTTTTAACTGCCAGCCATAATCCCCCGGAATATAACGGCTATAAAGTGTACTGGCAGGATGGCGGACAATTAGTCCCTCCTCAGGATAAAGATATTATCAATGAAATAAACAGCTTAAGCTATAGTGATATTAACTTCAGTGAAAATTCTGCGCTAATCCAGTGGATTGGTGAAGATATTGATAATCTATTCGTTACTGATTCTGTTGAAAACGGTCAGCAGAATCTACCTGAAAATGCCAGAGATGGATTGAAAATTGTGTTCACGTCTTTACATGGTACATCTATTAAATCTATTCCGCCAGTTCTTGAAAAAGCGGGCTATAAGCATGTTGAAATTGTCAAAGAACAAGCAGAACCCGACGGGGATTTCCCCACGGTAAAATCACCAAACCCAGAAGAGCCGGAAGCTCTAGAAATAGCTTTGGAATTAGCAAATAAAACTAATAGCGATATTGTAATTGGAACAGATCCGGACTCGGATAGTCTAGGGATTGCAGTCAGAAATTTGAAGAATGAAAT
>CAYMXD010000492.1:0-2343 GCA_964394095.1 uncultured Mesohalobacter sp.
TTTTTTTGGTTTTCCGATAAATGAGAAGCTAAAATTCTTCATAAGATTTATATTTCATTTAAAAATAATACAAATTTTGTTTTAATGCAAATAATTCCTGCTTAGTATTGTTTTATGCATTAATTATAATATACAAATATAATGAACATAAATTGGAGAGTATGCAGTAATTAAGCTAAAATTAGGGTTCTATCATTAGTCCAGTCTACTTACTTTATTGAGAGAGTCTAATAATATCTTTATAACGATAAACCTGAGTAGCATTTATTTTAACTTTTGAAGCCTTCACCATAGCATTAGCGACATATTTAGCCTGAATGGGTTTAATTTTTGAGGGCAGTAAAAACGAAAACGTACCCATAAAAAACTTAGCCAGTTTTTCACCAAATCTAAATTCCTCCCGTTTACCTAACAGTAATGAAGGCCTGAAAATGTACAGGTTTTGATACCCCAAACCAGATATCTCCTCCTCTACTTCGCCTTTAAGTTTGGTATAAAAATTAGAACTTTTAGGATTTGCGCCCATAGAAGAGACCAAAACAAAGCTTTGACAGTCTTTTTCAATGCCAAATTGAGCGGCTTTTACGGGAATATCATAATCTACAGCGCGATATTTTGTTGTATTGCCTTTTACTTTTTTGTTGGTGGTGCCAACTGCGCAAAATATCACACTCTCCGGTTCTATGGCGTTTTGAAAAGCATTTTCATCTTTAAAGTCAATCACCACTTCCTTAACTTTTGGATGATCAAAATCGGTTTTTCGTCTTACAATGACGGTAATGCTTGATACAGATTTATCTTCAATCAAATTCTTTAGAACATGACTACCAATAAGGCCTGTGGCACCGAGGAGGGTTGTTTTGATAAAAGTCTTTTTATTAGTCATTAATTTTATCTTGAACTTTCTTAAAAGTTAAGCCTTCTTTATTAACCCATTCTGTAAAACCATTCGAATTTCTTCCAAGAACAATGTTTGATGCAGCACAAGGACTATTAAAAACAGTATCTTTTGAAAATAATAGTTTATTACCTTTTTGTATTAAGATTTCAGTTTCTAAAAGTTTTTTTCTCATATTTCTATAGGTTTCTGTACAAGATTTAGATAATTCTTTTTTCGCTTCACTACCTTTAGAAACCATGTAACCCTGATCAGTTTCTTTCATTTCAGCTTTAAAGCTATTTGTTTTAATAAAGTAAGTTTCATGTATTGTATCCTCTTTAAGATTTTTATCTGCTTGTTCAATTGTTGAAGAAATAAGAAAATCAAACCCCATAAGGGGCAGAATTAGTTTTATTTGTTCTAAGAAATATTCCATATCAGAAATGTCCGCCTCGTGTAATGTAGGTAGACTTGGAAGATTACCATTATCAATTTGAGCTGTTTTATCATCTATAGCAGATTGAACAAGCCTTGACTCCAAATATCTAATTTGAGTTTTTGTCAATAACGATCCGCGCATAAAATAAGTGGCGGCTTAAAATGCGCAAGATTTTCGGTTAAACTATTAGTTTTTAAAAATAACAAAATTTTCGTTTCAATCACAAATCTCGCCATTTTTATTGTGCTGTTGTATGCAGGATTTTTCCACAATGTTTTTTCCCAAATTTTGTTTAGAATCGAAAAGTTTATTTCAAAAAATTTCTTTATTCCGTGTAAATTAGACTTGGATTTTTCATTTTCGAATATCCACTATTGCCATTCATTATGAATTAATTAAGTGTATAATTAATAAAATGTTTTAAATGATATTTCTATCTATAATGTTAAATATATTCAAAAATGATATTATTTTCAGAATTTAAACCCAAACCCTAATCTAAGTGCATAACTGTCTTTTAATCTAATTGTGTTATCTTGTGATGTTATAATATCATCAAAATCTCTATCAGTATTCAAACTCATTATTGCAAACCATTTTTTAGATAAATCATACTTTAAATTAAATGAGAATTGTATGCCTATCACAGAATTATCAGTGTAAGTAATAGAACTTTTGTTACTGAAATTTGTAATATTTCTCAAATAAAGACCAACTTCACCCTGTAAACTAATATCAGAATTAAATTTTTTACCTGAGAAAAAATTATGCCCTAATAATAAAGGTAATTTATAAGAATCATACGAAATTCCTGAAAAGGATATTGTAGAAATACCTTGGTATCCTGTTTTTAAATATGACTTTTCAGATATGAAATAATCCAAAGAAATATTAGCAGAATAAGAATTTAAATTAGATAAATGATCTCCATTAAGTTCTAACACTTGTGTGTAATTACCACCACTGAAACCTATTGATAATTTATTCTCTTTATTAGGATTCTTAATATCTTTAGAATTTTGAC
>CAYMXD010000493.1:0-2341 GCA_964394095.1 uncultured Mesohalobacter sp.
CATCCGACACAGGTTAAAACTTACAAGGATATTTTTAACCTTGTCAATGACAATTTGACCTTAAAATTTGATACATTTCACAATCTTGAAGACGCTTATCAGTTTGTAAAACACGATGATAACGCCAAACGTATAGATTTGGTGTTGTTAGACTTAAATTTGCCTGCCAGTCCTAAACACAACTTATCAAGTGGTGCAGATTTAGCTGAAATTATCAGGCGAGATATGCCACAGGCTAAGCTCTGTTTTTTGACTTCTCATCACGAAGCCTTTGTGCTATATGATATTTATACCCAATACCAACCCCAAGGTATTTTGGTGAAAAGTGATTTTACAGGACAAGATTTAGAATATTTTTTTAAAGCCATATTAAATGATAAACTTTTTTACACTTCTACTTTTACAAAAGCCCATCAAAAGATTATAAATTCTGAAGTATTTATGGAATCGTATAATCGCCAGATTTTAACTCAACTCGCTGAAGGCTATCCAAGCAAGGATTTGCCGGGAATGTTAGGTCTATCTATGTCTGCCATTAATAAACGCAAAGCGCGGTTAAAAATATTTTTTAATACTAAAAACCAAGCCGATAGCTATATGATTTTAAAAGCCCGAAAATTGGGCTTACTTTAAAACTTTAACATTTAGTGTATTTTTTGTGTAATTTTAAACCTAATCTTCCCTTTACTTTTGGAGTGTAGTTTGAAAGGGATCAAAAATAAAAACATGAAATATCCCTTTTTAAACTCAAATAAAACCTATTGGATATAGATTTTCTAACGCAAAATGCTTTGCTAGCATAAAGGCCTTAAAACTTTGCTTTAGTGATTAAAGCCCTAAGGTTTAAAAGGGTAGAATTTTATCTAACCGCCCCAACTCTAAACTGCCCATAAGTGCAAAACGCACATTTAGGGGATGTGGCATTAAATTTTAATATTATGAGAGATTTAATTGTTTTTTTTAGTTTAATTATCTTTTATACTTCTAGTAGTCAAAATGTAACACGAGAGTATTTTAAAAATAATATTGCAATTATGGATTCCTATTTGAAAGCTAATGATGATAATAGGAGCTACAAAAGTATTATAGTCATTAAAGACTTTAGTGATAGCCCTACTTACCCCGAAAGTATCAGTCATAAAGACATTTATTATTTGCATACAAAAGATGGTGTTTTTATTAGTAAAGATGATTTTACTAATCTAATTGATGAGGTAAATAATAAAAATGGTATTTATGATATAATGAAAAAACCATTTGTAACAGACAAAGAATTTAAATTCAAAGAAAAAGTACAAAATTACGCAAAAAGTGGTCCTGGTGGTGAAATTAGTGGTGAACTCTCATGTGATATAGAATTTGGTACCTGTGGATGTAGAGCTGATCGCTGGGGTTGGTGTGATTGTTGTTGCTTTTCACTAAGTAACTGTGAAGTGACAATAGGTGGATCTTTAGGTATTTAAGTTTTAAAAATTATTAGCTATATTCAAAATATAATGGGTATAGCTAATAATTACTTTATATTAAATAAATGAGAAAAATATTTTTAATTTTAATAAATTGTGCTATTACACTGGTAATGTTTAATTATCTAGTAAATTTTGAAATAAACTATTTCTACAAAATTAGTTTACTGATATTTTTACAAGTAGTGTTTCTTATACAATTGTATAATGTTGACAAGAAATTTTTTAAAAGTTCCTTTTTAATCAAACCAAAACATATTTGGATTTACTTGGTTTCGGTTTTCCCCATTTACTTATATAGCTCTTTTTCACCAGACATAACTAATTTTATTAAAGTGCCCTTCTATAAAATAATTGGAGATTTTTTCAAAGCTGCTACTCTAGAGGAAATTCTTATCAGGCTATTAGTATTTATTTTACTTTTCAAATTAATTAATAAATATCGCTTTAATAAAAAGAATATATTAATTAGTTTATTTTTCAGTAGTTTTATTTTTGGCATTTTGCATTTAAACAATATGACCATTGACACAAATTTTGCGTTTAGACAAGTATATACTTCATTTTGCGTTGGTTGTCTTTTAGCTACAATTTTTATAAAAACAGGAAATATAATAGCTTTATTCATAATACATTTTCTAATGAACTTTCTTGGTGAAATACAAGCTAGTATATCTACTCTTTTTGTTACATCTCAAATTGAAGGAATTATAGAAACCGTTTTGTTTTTTGTTATCTTTGGTTCACCACTTATTTTGTCCATTTTTATACTTTACAAACTAAAATACAAACATGCTATAAAAATAAGTCATATAAATATTAAAGAGTATTACTAAATGAGAATTTATAATTTGAGAAATTTTTCAGAATCAGAG
>CAYMXD010000494.1:0-2340 GCA_964394095.1 uncultured Mesohalobacter sp.
GTGTCGAATATTTTTTTGGATTTAAGTTTACGTTTGAGTTGAAAAAATAGGGGTATCGGAATGAAACTGGTTTTATATTGGGAAAACTAAAGGATAAGCATATATTCTTATTTGTAGCCAATCTCTTGTAAAAATATTTAAAGCATAAGATAAAATCACACGTAAATTAGTTTGCTAATAGTGGAAGTGCTGGTAGTTTTCAATCTTCAATTGTTTTAAAACAGTATTTAAAGCAATTATTGAAGTACCATTAGTATATATGCTAAGTGTATTTTCTTGTTTTACACCCTTAGATGTTTTAAGACGATGCAATTCTAAAATTCGCTGAGTTTGAATGGCAACTGCAAAACCAGAATCAATGATGTTTACCTCATCTCCTAAATGTTTTTGGATATGAGACATGATAAAAGGGAAGTGTGAGCAACCTAAAACTAATGTATCAATTCTGGCCTCTTTAAAAGGTTTAAGCTGTTGTTTCAGCAATCGATCAAAGGCTTCTGATTGAACTGTATTGCTTTCAATGGCTTCTACAATACCCCTACCCTCAACTTCTACAACTTGAGTGTTAGCGGTGAATTTCTTAGCTGTTTCAGAAAATAATTCACTGCTTAAGGTTCCTTTAGTAGCAAGCACCCCTATTCTACCGTTTATCGAATTTAGTGCAGCAGGTTTAATGGCCGGCTCTATGCCGATAAATGGTACGTTGTATGTTTTTCTTAATATGCTAATAGCATTTGTTGTTGCGGTATTACAGGCCACAACAATCAGTTTACATCCCTTGTCTAGTAAATATTCTGTGTTTTGCTTAGATATTTTGACAATTGACTCAGCGGGTTTTTCACCATATGGAGCATTTTTACTATCAGCAAAATACAGTAATTCTTCGAGAGGTAATCTTTTTTTTATTTCGTTTAAAATAGATAGACCTCCTAGTCCGGAATCAAATATCCCTATGGGTAAATGTGAGTTTGGTAGTAGCATAAAAGAATAAAGCCCCTGTTTAAGGAGCTTTAAAAATACAAATTAATTAAGGATTTAGTTGGTTGAGAGTGCAGCTTTTGCATCATCTAAAAGATCGTAACCATCGGCCAACAGAACGCCTGAACCCACAGTAGAATCCAAAACATAATCGAAGCCTTTAGCTCTTGCAGTTTCCTGAATAATTGATCTAGCTTTTTCTAATACTGGCCTCATGAGCTCTTCTCGCCTTTTTTGTACTTCTTTTGTTGCCGTTTGATTGTACTCCATAATAGAGTTTTGCATTTCATTAAGTTCCTGCATTCTGGCCTGGTTTTCTTCATCAGTTTTAGTTGGAGCCTCTGCCTTATAACGTTCGTTTTTATTTTGTGCTTCTTTTAAAAGATCATCAACTTCTGCCTGATAGGTTTGTTCTACCTGTTTGATTTGTTTCATAGCATCCTGATAAGCAGGCATGGCTTCTATAAAGGCCTGCGTGTCTATATGTGCTATTTTAGACTGAGCAAAACCGTTAACCATAAAGCCTAAACATAAGGCCAAAGTGATAAAAATAGTGTGACGTGATTTCATAGTTTAATTGTTTTCTTTATTATTTATAGTTATTATATTTATTATTTTCCATCATTTTCTCTGGCTTTCCTAAGAGAATCTCGTTTTCTTTTTTGTTCTGCTCTTCTTTTTTCGAACTCAGCTTTTCTAGCATCTCTAATAGAATCTCTTATTCTTTCTCTTGCCTCCCTGATTGAATCTCTCTTGCGCTCCCTTTCTGATATCTGTTCTTGTCTTTGTTTTTCTTTTTCTTCATCGGCCTTAGCATCTTTTACAGATTTATAATCCTCTTCTGCTATTTCCTGAAGTACATTTTTTTCCTCTTCATTTTTCTTAGGTGTATTTTCATCTTTTCTGCTATCAGATTGGGTACTTCTTGAGCTTCTGTTTATCAACTTTAAAACTCTATCGCTAATATCGTGCCGTTGTGCAGAAAACAGCAATAATGCTTCGGCAGAATTTTCGAAAATAAAATCATAATCCCTTACATCACCTATTTCTTGTATAGCGTTAAAAACTTGATCTTCAATAGGTTGTATTAATTGTCTCTTTTGTACTATAAACTCTCCAGAGGCTCCAAATTTAGTATCTCTGTAAGCAAATAATTGTTCCTGCAAATATTTAATTTCGTCTTCTTTTTCTTCTATAAGTTCAGGTGTAAGAAGAGGTCTTTCGTTTTCTAATTTTTCTTTTAAGTTATCTATTTCAGTCTGTTTTACTGCAATTTCACTTTTCCATTTTTGGATTTTTTGGTCTAGCATTTGTGAAGCTTGTCGATACTCAGGTATATTATCTAAAATATAATCCATATCT
>CAYMXD010000495.1:0-2339 GCA_964394095.1 uncultured Mesohalobacter sp.
TTAGCCTTACCAAGAACTTTATCTTCACCGGCATATCTAGCCCTCCAATCGAACTGATAAGCATATATTTCTACAACTAAAGTTTCTTCGTCCTCATTAGGATTCATAATATTTGTCCAAGAGATAAGACCATAGATAATAAGTCCTGCTAGAACGATAACGGGTATGATTGTCCAGACAAATTCTAAGGTATTGTTATCTGCAAAAAATAAAGCTCTTTTACCTTTTTTTCCTTTGTATTTATAAGCAAAATAAAAAAGTAAAGCCTGGGTCACAACTTGAACAATCATGATTACGCCTATAGATATGAACATCAATTGGTCATAACTAGAACCGTGATCTGAAGAAGCTTCAGGCAAATAAAATTTACTTAAGTACCAAAAAGAATAAATCATCAACCCATAAAAGAATACCATAAACAAAAGCATAAGTTTAGCTTGCTTTTGATTATCCTTATCATTGGCTATTATACCATCATCGCCTGATGGTTTTGATAATTTATAGACTTTAGAAATTTGCCAGAATGTTATGGCTAAAAGTGCTAAAACGATTATGATTAAAAATGCTGTCATATGACTTTTATCTTAATGTTATTTTAATAATGATAATTTCTGCTTTCCTTTAAGAAAGGAGAATGTTTGGGAACCAAAGGCAATTTGCTAATCCCTTTGAACACAAAAAATAAAAACAATCCTGTAAAGAATAATAAACTTCCTATTTCAGGAATGCCTAAACCCCATGATGCTCCGACTGTACCAGGCATAATAAGCAAAAAGAAATTGAAATAATGGCCTAATAATATTAAAATCCCTGTTAAAACTACAATCCAGTTGATACGTTTAAAGTCTGAGTTCATCAAAATTAATAAAGGACCAACAAAATTGATGACTAGAGTCCCGAAAAACATCAGTTTGTAATTTTCCAATCTGGAAACAAAATATACAGCTTCCTCAGGCATATTAGCATACCATATCAACATAAACTGTGAAAACCAAAGGTAAGTCCAGAAAATGCTAAGACCAAACATAAATTTGGCCAAGTCGTGAATATGACTGTTGTTTACCTCTTCTAAATAACCTCTTGATTTCAAATAAATACTAACTAAAGCTATAGTAGTTATAGCAGATACAAATAAACTTGCAAATACAAACCATGGGAATAAGGTACTATACCAATGTGGGTCAATACTCATCATATAATCCCAAGATAAAACTGCCTCAGAGAAAATAAAAAGTAGCAAAAACCCAATAGATAACTTCAAATTCTTTTTATATAAACTAAGATTCATTTCTTCATCTTGTTTCACACAATTAGAAACTAATTTATGTCTAAAAAACAACAATGCTCCAAGAATAACTGCAGAACGTATTAGAAAGAAGACAATATTTAGATATGGTGTTTTCTCTTGAATGACCTCATCGTGTGCAACTGTATCCGCATCCATCCACACATAAATATGATTGAGATGCATTGAAGATAAAATCATAAATAAAAAGATAACTACGGCTCCGGGTAACATATAATTTGATATACCCTGCATTACTCTGAATAAAAGCGGTGACCATCCTGCCTGAGCTACATTCTGAATACAGTAAAAAACAAGCGCGCCTACTGCGATGAAAAAGAAAAACAGCATAGGAACCATAAAAGCAGACCAGGGACGGTTTGCCATTTGATGGTAAGCATGTTCAATGTGCTCTGCTTCTTCAGCGTCACTGTGAGCTTCCTCGCCACTGTGGCTAGCCATTGCATCTTCTCCATGACCATCGCCATGGTCAGAATGACTTTCTAGCATTTCTTTTGCTTCAGCCTCAGAACCTGGGGCTTGTAAAAATCCATAGCCTATTCCCAAAACACCTACAATCATGAGGATGAAAGAAAATAAACGAAGTTTGTTGGACATTTTATACATGATAATCTATGTTTTTAAATATTTATTATTCAGCACTAGCCATATCAGATTCACTTGCGGCATCTTCTTCATCTTTATTCTCTACCGGCATTTCCTGAACCTGTGTTTCGTTTTCAAGTGTTCTTTCGGGTTTACCCTCTAATTCTGCTTTGAGCTTCATGACATAGTGATCTACCTGCCATAATTCTTTTTCGCTCATCTGTGAGGCATAAGAGCCCATTGTGTTAATGCCGTAATACATCACATGGTAAACACTGCCTTCGGTAATGGCTCTGCCTTTATCATCATATGAGGGAACACCAAGTATTTTCTCTTGCTCTACCAACCAACCCTGGCCACCTCCTTTTTTGCCATGACAAATTGCACAGTAAAGACCATAAAGCTCTTCGCCTTTCGCAAGATTTTCTTCAGAGTAAGCTAAAGTGTT
>CAYMXD010000496.1:0-2324 GCA_964394095.1 uncultured Mesohalobacter sp.
TATAGCATCAGAAAGGATTTTCATTTTTTCTCTTTCATCAGCTTTAATGCGGTCGTAAAATAAAGTTATACTCCATGCGGTAAGCGCTACGATCACTAGAGAGGCAATACCAATAAATATTCTAGCGTATTTTGTGTTTTTAAGCATTTATGATTTTTCAGGAACCCATTTCACTTCTTTAGCCTCTACTTTTTTACCCCAGAACCGGGATAAAACGAATAAAAAGTCAGACAATCTGTTCATATACTTAAGTACCTTTTCATCAACAGGTTGTTCTTCATCAAGCGCTGTTATTCTTCGCTCTGCTCTTCTGCAGATGGTTCGACCTACATGACAGAAAGAAACTGAAGGATGACCTCCTGGAAGCAAAAAGTGTGTCATCTCAGGCAACTGCTCGTTCATCTCATCCATACTTTGTTCTAAATCTTCAATATCAGATTCTTTGATTTCAGGAAGTTTAAAGCGTTTGTTGTTTTTTTCGCTTGGCACTGTAGCTAGATTAGACCCAATAGTAAATAAACGGTCCTGAATTTGATTAAGCCGACTAATATCTTCTCCCTTCGGGCAATGGTCTTTAATCAAACCAATATAAGAATTGAGCTCGTCAACTGTGCCATAGCTTTCAATACGCAGGTGGTGTTTTGGAACCCTGTTACCGCTAAATAGTGAAGTCTGTCCTTTGTCGCCGGTTTTAGTATATATTTTCATTTGTTCTTTTTTCTCTTTTTCTTTTTGAAATAGTTTTTTGTAAAATGCCGCTTATCTCTGTCATAACGTATTTTTTTATTCCGTTTATTATTCAATAGAACCAGAATAAATAAAACGGCGATTATCACAATGAGTATGATAAGCTGCGTTAATTCTGAAAGGTTTTTCAAAAATTCCATTGCTATTGTTTTAAAAAAAACAGCGAATTTTATAGTGCTGTTGACTTAAATTGGGATTGAAAAATACAATGCCCCAAAAATACAAATCTATACTTACTTTAAGGTTTTCATGAGTACAAATTGTCTGCCAGGCGTCTTGCATGTCTTTAGACCAATATATATCATCAAAAATAATAACGCTGTATTGATGAATATGTTTTTGAAGTAAGTTAAAATACTTTAAAGTCGCCTCCTTGTTGTGATGTCCGTCTACATAAATAAGATCGTATTGTTTTAGGTCTGATATGTTATTGAGAAAAAATGAAAAGTCATAATTAAAAACTTTTATGTTTTCTAAATCTAAACTTTTAAATTGTTTCTTAGCAAAGGCGGCGGTATTGGGACAGGCTTCTATGGTTTCAACTTTTGTGTTTGGCATATTTACCGCCATGGCTAAGCTGCCTAAACCGACAGATGTTCCTAATTCTAATACCGTTTTGATATTGAAATAACCTATGATTTTATTGATCAGTTTAGATTTATGCCTGGTCATTCCGGCATACCTGGCCATCTCTTTTACGGCCCTGTAGTTGGAGCTAAATTGTTGTGATCCACTTCCCCTATCTGACATTTCAATGACTTCGGAAGATGTTAAAAAGACTTTTCGAAAAAGCCTGAGCTTATTTTTATGGGTATTCGGGTACTTGGCGTATAAACATTTTGTTAAAAAATCATATATAAACGGAGAATGTACCGCGTATTGATTTTTAGACTGAAGCAAAAATTGAAAAAAGCTTTTTATCCTGAATACTGTCAATTGAGATATTTTAAAGGCAAATTTAGTTTAAACCCCGATTATGCGATACAAAAACATGGCATAATTTAACGATTTAAAGCTAGGTGATGTAAAACTGATCCTTATCATTTTTAGCTTCAACAATTCTAAATATTTTTGAAGTCTTATTTAAACACTAAAGTTATGCCATACCTCATCCCCTTTGTAGACTGGACTAATGGTGCAATAATGATGACCCTTATATTTGGTCTTGTTATCGTTGGTCTTGTTGGTTTCGTCCTGTATTTTATCAATTCTTCAGCTAAAAAAGAACGCGAGAAGAAAAATAAAGAAGCTTAGTGAAACAATGTTTATTGAATATTTAGGGGTTAAATAGACCCCTTTATGTATTGGATTTAACCGCTACGAACCAAAAGAAGCCGCTATGTTCGCCAAGTGTTTTCGATTAAGACTTTGGGAGTCTTTGAATAAAACCTAAATGCTAAGCGGTTATTCAATCAAATTTAAATTTTGACAAGAGTTTTTTAAGTGTTTCAGGATCTCTTTTATTATTCCAAAATAACAGTAAATCAATTTGCTTTTTGTCTTTTCTGAAAATGTAAAATAGACTAGTGTTGTGTTAATCATGAATTGACGGATAAAGTCGTCTTAATTTCACTCTT
>CAYMXD010000497.1:0-2310 GCA_964394095.1 uncultured Mesohalobacter sp.
GTGCTTTAAAACTTTGTGATGTTGACTTTGAACGCAAAACTGTTTTTATAAAAAAGCAAAAAGGACGCCTAGACCGATATGTCCCCCTGAGCAGTCATCTTGTACGTGGCTTAAAGAATTACATCAATTCTGCAAAACCTCATATCTATTTATTCAACAGCCAAGTTACTGATCAGGGCACACCTAGACCTATAACTACGCGTGCTATCCAATGGGTAATTAAAGACAATCGGAGTAAAATCGGTTCTTCAAAAAAAATCACTGCTCATACCTTACGACATTCCTATGCCACACATCTGCTGGAAAGCGGATTAAACTTAATAGCCCTAAAAGAACTGCTTGGTCATGTAAGGATAGAAACTACATTACAATACCTTCATATTTGCAACACAGGTTCCTCAAAAAAGTATAGTCCGCTAGACATGCTTTATGGTAATGAAGAGTAAATATAAAGTTGCAGATGTTTTAGAGCTGGAGCAACAACATTTATCAAAACTATCACCAACGAGTTGGCATTTTAGAACTCTACAAGCTATAAGAAGATGTAGGACACCGGCTATGGGCGGACACATAGACCAGTGTAATTGTTGTAATAAACACCACATCAGTTTTAATAGTTGTAGAAATAGACATTGTCCCAATTGTCAAGGACACAAACGAGAGCAGTGGATAAGGGCGCGCGAGCGAGAACTCTTAAATGTTCCCTATTTCCACGTGGTCTTTACCTTACCTTCAGAGCTAAACAATTATGCTTTAAGGGAAAGTAAGATTGTTTACGATGCTTTATTTAAAGCCTCTTGGCAGACTTTACAGCAGTTTGGAGCCAACCCAAAGCATCTTGGTGCTAGAATGGGAATGATAGCCGTTCTTCACACTTGGGGTCAGAATTTATCACTCCACCCGCATTTACATTGTATAGTTCCTGGGGGTGGTGTTACTCCAAGTAAAAAATGGAAAAAGGCAAAAAGTAAAGGCAAATACCTTTTCAACACCAAGTCTATGGCAATAGTCTTTAGAGCAAAATATGTTTCTATATTGAGAAAGCATAAACTAGATATCCCACAAAGTGTGTATGATAAATTGTTTTCAAAGCAGTGGGTAGTTCATGCTGAAAAACCATTTTTAAAACCTCAATATGTCATAGAATATTTAGGACGCTATACTCACAAAATAGCCATATCGAATTACCGTATCAAAGACATTGATAAGGATAAAAAAACGCTAAGCTTCTATGCCAAAAACTATAAGAAAGCAGGAAAAAAAGAAGTTTTACAACTCAGTACAAAAGATTTTATCAAACGCTTTGCGCTTCACATACTGCCAAAAGGTTTTACCCGAATAAGACATTTTGGAATCCTCAGTAGCAGTTGGAAAAAGGTAAAATTACCAGAACTACAACAGCTATTAAGTGATGAAAAAATACAACCTGTCTTTAAAGAACCTAAACTAAAACACCGCAGATGTCCCAGCTGTAAAAAAGGGCGACTAGAAATTGTGTTGGAATTTGATGCAAGAGGACCACCAAAGCACTGGAAAGAATATGTAACTAGTAGAGCATCAAATATTTAAAAAAAACGACTTGGGCGTCTTAACAAACCTATGCCCAAAAATGAAGAAAACACCTAAAATAAGCTGATTTTAAAACTCAAAACGCTTAAAAAACAAATCGTGCCATTGAATATTTAAACGATAGGATTCTTAAAAGCACTTTAAAATCAGAAAAAATAGTCTCACCACTCTTGAGAGGCTAGAGAAAAGAATCGCTTTCCCCATAGTATTAAAAAATCTCCGCAAATCATCACCGGATCCGTCAACAGGGTATTCAGCGCTGGCCTATCGGCGCGCCGAATACTTAGTTGTTGTGGTGCGTATTTTCTCATTCAGCTTTTCATTCCGAATTTACTTATTCAGAATCAGAGTGTTAAAATCAAAATCAGATTCCGCAATTCATTCCGCTGTCAGTGTCAAAGTCAGTATTTGCTTTTTAGTTCCTTTCCGTTATTTTAATTTCAGAGTGCGTTTCAGAGTTTAAACCGCTAATTTTAGATTCAGCGCTTTTCAGTTCAGAGTGTGATTTTCAGAGTCCAATTCGTTAATTTCAGATTCAGCGTGTTAAAGTCAGATTCAGCGTTTCGCAATTCAGAGTGTGATTATCAGAGTGCTTATCAATTCAGTTGCCTTATTAAAAACGCAAAAAAAATTCGGTTTTACTTTTAGTTCTCAAATGTGAATTTAATTTCGTTTTATATGCACCACAACGGTTTGGCTATGAGTAGTGCGGGGCAAAAGAGCGAAAACTTTTCAATTCAG
>CAYMXD010000498.1:0-2302 GCA_964394095.1 uncultured Mesohalobacter sp.
CGTCAACTAAGCCAACAAAAACCTCTTTACTCACCGGAACATAAATCACACCAAAAACCGGTTTTTGATTGTCGATTAAAGCTATATTGACCGTAAACTCACCATTCTTTTTTACAAATTCCTTGGTGCCATCAAGAGGATCTATAATCCAGCATTGCTCCCAGTGTTTGCGCTCGTCGTAAGTTTTGTTTTTATTTTCCTCACTTATCATGGGAATGTTGCAGGGTTCTAAAACATCAACGATAGCCTGATTGGCTTTTTGATCTGCTAAAGTCAAAGGAGAATCATCACCTTTATATTCTACAGAAAAATCGGTGTCGTAAACCTCAAGAATTTGGTCTCCACCCTTTATAGAGGCTAATATTGCTTGTATGTATGTATCTTTCATCTTGTTAATTTCGGTACAAACATACAATATTTTTTATTTCCTACTAATTTGGTAGAGATTAAATTAAGGTTAAGCCTATTTTTTTTGAATGATTATTATTTTTTGGGTTTTTTATCACGTATTTTTTAACTATATTGGTCAATAATAAATCTTTTAACCATGTTTGATAATATCATTAATATAATCATTGCGATACCGGTCATTTTTTTAATCCTAAAAAGTTTTTTTCTCGTAAAACAACAAACTTCCGGAATAGTTGAGCGTTTAGGGAAATTTCAAAGTGTTCGGAGTTCTGGATTTCAGCTTAAAATACCAATTATAGATAGCGTGGTAGGTCGTATTAATCTCAAAGTTCAGCAATTGGACGTGTTGGTTGAGACCAAAACTAAAGATGATGTATTTGTAAAATTGAAAGTATCTGTACAATATATGGTCATGAAAGACAGTGTATATGATGCATTTTATAAATTAGAAAGTCCACGTGCGCAAATCACCTCTTATGTCTTTGATGTAGTTCGGGCTGAGGTGCCAAAAATGAAATTGGATGAAGTTTTTGAACGAAAAGATGATATAGCTGTCGCTGTAAAAGGTGAATTGAATGAAGCAATGCTCGATTATGGTTATGATATCATTAAAACACTTGTTACCGATATCGACCCCGATGAACAGGTTAAAGAAGCCATGAACCGAATTAATGCCTCAGAGCGTGAAAAAGTAGCAGCTGAATTTGAAGCTGAAGCAGAACGAATTAAAATTGTAGCTAAAGCCAGAGCAGAAGCAGAAAGTAAGCGTTTACAGGGACAAGGAATTGCCGACCAAAGACGTGAAATTGCTAGAGGTCTTGAAGAAAGTGTAGATGTACTGAATAATGTGGGAATTAACTCTCAGGAAGCCTCAGCGCTTATTGTTGTGACTCAGCATTACGACACCTTACAGTCTATTGGAGAAGAGACAGACACGAACTTGATTTTACTGCCTAATTCTCCTCAGGCCGGTAGTGAAATGCTCAACAATATGATTGCTTCATTTACGGCTTCTAGCCAAATAGGGGAGCAGATGAAAAAGAAAAACAGGGAAAAGGGTCTTGGAAGTAAGGAACAATAATTTATATCATTGAATTGCGAGGTAAGAGCCTATTTTTTTAATGGAGTATGAACAAATACACTGTGAGTCATAAAAAAGAGCAATGAATTAATCGTACTCACTCTGTTTAAGGTGAAGTTATTGCCATACAAGGGTTTAACCTTTTATTAGTATAAACTAATTTTTAATTTTATTATTTTACGAAACATATAATCAAAACTTAAATATCATGACAACTCTTAAATCCATTATTAAGCTTACTTTTTTTATGTTGATTTTAGGTATTGCGTTTACAAACAATGCACATGCCCAAAACGAAAAAGCCACTTCACCGCAAATTGCAGGAGATCAAACCGACTTTATCGTTAATGAACTCGACCTTGATGCTTCAAAAGCCAAAGATTTAAAATCTATAAATGATGCTTATTCAGATAAAATGAAAGAGCTCATGAAGAAAGGTTCAGGGGCCTCTGAAGACGAAATTGAAGCTTTAAAAAGATCTCATAACAACAAAATCAAATCTGTGTTAGACATAGAAGAATATGAAAAGTACTTACTCATGACAGCCAAATTAAAGAAAGAAAAAGAAGCTATGGATAAGAAGAAAAAACAATAAAAATCAAACTAGACTATTTTTTTGAATTATAAATATTTTAAACCACAACTATTTGTTGTGGTTTTTTTGATATAGACTCTGTTTGGGAAAAGCGTTATATAATTCAAAATGCGTGTTCGTTAGCTTCGCTAAAAATGCTAATCTTGTATCAAGCAGAAACTTTGTGGACACCAAACTTAAAAATTCTAAGTCTTTAAGAATTTCTTTTTGATTAT
>CAYMXD010000499.1:0-2301 GCA_964394095.1 uncultured Mesohalobacter sp.
ATTTGCTCCATGTGTTTAGTCATGACAGGGCAAATGTCTTGACAAGTAGTAAAAAAGAAGTCGGTGATGTAAATTTTATTGTCGAAATCTGCTTGAGAAATCGTATCGCCGTATTGATTGATCAGTTGAAAATCGTCTACTTTGTGAAATTTCCTGACCCGTTGAAGAGTAGAGTCCACCAGCTCTTTGGTAAATTGATTGGGTTGATAGACCCTAAGTCGGGGTTCGGGTTTATGTAGATTATAAATGGCTGTCATGATGATGACAGATAGAATCAGCATGACTATGGCAAAGAATTTATATTTCGCAAAGAATTTCAACATAAACACAAAATTAATACAAAGATAAGCCAGGTAGCGATCAAATAGTAATAGCCTTTATCAATATTTTGTTAAGCTACTATTTTATAAAACCTTAGATTTTTTTATGAGTTTATAAAAGTCTATTTTTGTCAACTTTTTGATTTAAATCTCATATATGGAAACCTTTTGGATAAAAGCTATACAACTCATCCTGAGTTTATCAATACTGGTCGTACTTCACGAATTAGGCCATTTTATTCCTGCTAAACTATTCAAAACCAAAGTAGAAAAGTTTTACCTCTTCTTTGACGTTAAATTCTCTTTGTTTAAAAAGAAAATTGGTGATACCGTTTACGGTATTGGGTGGTTACCGCTCGGTGGTTATGTAAAGATTGCCGGGATGATAGACGAAAGCATGGACAAAGAGCAGATGAAACAGCCACCAAAGCCCTGGGAATTTAGGAGTAAACCCGCTTGGCAAAGGCTTATTATTATGCTAGGTGGTGTAACGGTAAACATCATTGTAGGGATATTATTATATATCATGGTGCTGGCTGTCTGGGGAACCGATTATATCACTAAGTAAAACCTAGAAGGAGGTCTGGAAGTAAATGAAATCCTTTATGAATACGGTTTTCAGGACGGTGACAAGATTATTTCTATAAATGATAAACCTCTAGAAAATCAACTGGAGGTCAATAAAAAGTTAATGCTGCGAGATGTAAGCTATATTAAAGTTGAACATGCTGATGGTACAACTGAAAATTTGGATATTCCTGAAGATATAGGTCAAAAATTATTCAAATCTGGTGTGATGGTTCCTTTCGGTTTAAAAATTGAGCCTATCATAGATTCTGTTGTGCCAAACAACCCCGGAATGAAAGCCGGTTTGGAAAAGGGCAATAAGATATTAGCCGTAAACGGAAAAGAAACCAAATACTGGGACGATTTTTCAAATGCTGTGGCTAAATCAGAATCAGATACTATTCAGTTGACCTATTTAGACTCTTACGAGCAAAAACAGACGGCTGAAATTATTTTAAACGAAGATAAAAAAGTAGGCGTGTATGTTGCCAACAACACTAGTGATTTATTTGAGCATAGAAATTATTCTTTTGCTGAAAGTATTGTTGAAGGGACGAGCTACGGCTATTGGACCTTGAGAGATTATATCGCACAATTTAAATATGTCTTTACCAAGAAGGGGGCTTCTCAAGTAGGCGGTTTTGGAGCTATTGGTAATTTATTTCCCGAAGCTTGGAACTGGCAGGCCTTTTGGTTAACAACCGCTTTAATATCCATCATTTTAGCTTTTATGAATATATTGCCTATTCCGGCACTTGACGGTGGTCATGTGGTGTTTTTATTATATGAAATGGTTAGCGGAAGAAAACCTAATGAAAAAGTCCTGGAATATGCACAAATGATAGGCTTTTTCCTACTCATCGCCTTGGTGTTGTACGCTAATGGTAATGATATTTATAGGTATGTTTTTGATAACTAAGCTTATCAGAAATTAAAAGTAAAAAGACCAATAAAATATCGGAAAACATTTTTCATATTTAAAAATTAGATTATATTTGCAATCGCAAAATTTATCCTTAGATCAGTTGACTCCGATAATTAAAAAAATCTGTTGATTTTTGTAAATTATCGAGAGTCCTCAAAAATGATAAAAAATTAAAAAATTTATCATTTTTGAGATTAGAACATCTAATCCCGAGTCAAAGCTCAGGAAGTGTTGTTAAAATTGATACTTAGAGACGTTCATTAAAATAAATTATTATTCCTCAGTAGCTCAGTTGGCTCCGATAATTAAAAAATCTGTTGATTTTTGCAAATTATCGAGAGTCCACAAAAATGATAAAAAATTAAAAAATTTATCATTTTTGGGATTAGAGCATCTGATCCCGAGTCAAAGCTCGGGAAGGGTCGTAAAAATAGATACCTGGAGGCGTTCATTAAAATAAATTATTATTCCTCAGTAGCTCAGTTGGTT
>CAYMXD010000500.1:0-2297 GCA_964394095.1 uncultured Mesohalobacter sp.
CCTATATACAAACAAAAAAATTCATCTCAACAAATTTATTTTAAATACAGGTCTAGAACGAGTGTTGTCAACAGTTTGAAGG
Source organism: uncultured Mesohalobacter sp. (assembly GCA_964394095.1). Classification (GTDB taxonomy): domain Bacteria; phylum Bacteroidota; class Bacteroidia; order Flavobacteriales; family Flavobacteriaceae; genus Psychroflexus. The sequence goes on from CAYMXD010000500.1 coordinate 83, forward strand.
GAGGAATTGATGTCGAACCTATAGAAGGTAGTGAAGTTTTGGAATTAAATATTAATGGACAAAATCCTGAAAGAAACGAGTCTATTCTAAATAACATTATAAAAGTCTTTAATCAAGATGGTGTTGAAGATGATCGAAAAGTGGCCTTAAGAACAGCTGAATTTGTCTCCGATAGACTCAATATGCTAGAAACTGAGTTAGATACAGTTGAGTCTAATTTAGTAGATTTTAAAAGAAACAGCAATTTTATTGGAGAAAGTTCGGGAAATTTATTCTCTACTTATTCCAACGCAGAACAACAAAGAGCTGAATTGGAAAATCAACTGGAAATTTCCAGATATATTCAAGAAGAGATAAAAAGCAACTCGCAATATTCTCTGCTTCCCAGTGAGGTCGGTCTTCAAAACAGCAGTACAAATAGTTTGATATCACAGTACAATAGTTTAGTGCTTGAGCGCAACAAAGAGTTAACTTCCTCAACCGAGTCCAGTCCTGCGGTACGTAGACTTTCCGAGCAGCTTAGACTTTTAAACAGCAATATTGAAGAGTCTATTACTAATTATATTAGAAGTATTCAAATCTCATTACAAAACATGAGCAGTAGAGAAAGACAGTTTAATTCTAATATTAAAGCCATACCCGAAAAAGAAAAAATTGCCCGAGAAATACAACGGCAGCAAGCCGTAAAAGAAAATCTTTATATTTTCCTGCTTCAAAAACAAGTAGAAGCAGATTTATCTGCTGCGATAACAGCATCTACTGCAAAGGTGGTTGATTATGCATATACCGGTGGCGGCCCCATAAGTCCCAGACCAAATATAGTTTATATGGCAGGTCTAGTGATTGGATTGGCTTTTCCTATAAGTATTCTTTACATTATGTATTTATTCGACACTAAAGTAACCTCTAAGGAACAGATACAAGCTAAACTGGACATCCCGATTATTGCAGAGATTCCTGTCAATAAAGAATACGATGGTAAAATCGTAAAAAATACAGATAATTCTAATGTTGCAGAAGCCTTTAGAATATTAAGAACAAATATGAATTATCTTAACGCCGAAGATGATAAGGAAAACAATTGTAAAGTTATTTTTTCCACCTCCAGTACCAAAGGTGAAGGAAAAACGTTTACAGCCATTAACAGTGCATCGGTATTTGCATCTAATGAGAGTAAAACATTACTCATAGGTTGTGACCTTAGAAACCCACAGCTTCATAACTACTTAGGGGTGTCTAAGAAAAATATCGGGTTGTCCTCCTATTTGGTAGATGATGAGCTTAAACTAGAAGACGTCATATTCAAAACAGAAAAAGATCTAAAATTTGACATTATCTTATCCGGCGAAATACCTCCAAACCCCTCTGAACTTCTAAATAATGGCCGACTGTATGAGCTCATTGAAGAGGCAAGAGCTGTATATGATTATGTTATAATAGATACTGCACCAACAATGCTAGTAACCGATACTTTAGCCATACTTGATTTGGCAGATGCGGTAATTTATATGATTCGTGCTAACTTTACGGAGCTCAAAATTTTAAGACACGTCAGAGAGCTCAACAAATTTAACATGAAGAAAAATGTTGGAATAGTCATCAATGCAGTCGATCAGAAGAAGGGATATGAATACAACTACGGCTATGGTTACGGTTATGGCATCGATACTAAAGTTAAAAAATGGTATCAATTCTAAATAAAATTGAGTTCTCAGAATAGGATAATGGTATACAAATTGATCTAAGCCCCCAAATCTTTAAGAAAACAGCCCCTTGTACTGCATGATAATAGACATGATTTTATTTTGAACTCAATACTTGTAGAAAAAATCATGCTTAGCATGTGTATTTTTTTTGATCTACATTTTTAAACCTCAATTGTTATTAAATTGGATTACCCAGTTAAGTCTCAAGCCAGCAAAGGATGAATCATTCAGACCATTAGTGAGAGGTTGCTGAATATTTTGCGAGAGCAGAATGCACTATGTTGAATCTGACGGAATGTTTCAAAGTATTGGGTTTGCTGCTTAAAAGTTGAGCTTCGATACAAATTTTTCTCATTACAATAGAAATATTGGGGCAAGCAAAAAAGTTGAGGGATTGTAAAATATATTCTCAATATTCTATATTGACTTAGACCGATAGATAATCAAATTAAAGCGTTAAAACGCTTAGTTTTTTGTCATGTCATTTTTAGCCCACGGTTTAAACCGTG
>CAYMXD010000501.1:0-2291 GCA_964394095.1 uncultured Mesohalobacter sp.
TTCTTTTATTCGGAGGTTAACCGCCAAAAACAAGAGAATTATTAAAATCCATGAACCTGCCTATCCGGCGAGGCAGGCCTGCCTGCCAAAGCCAAAGCAGGCAGGTAGTGGCGGTTAAAATACCTAAACTGAATTATACGACCCATTCTGGGTCGATAAATAATGCTTTGGTGTTTTACTATAAACATATAAGGCTTTCAGCCTTAAGGTTATGCTCTTCAAAGCTTGCAAATATGGACATTTGATGAGTCTGCAATGTTGCAAACTTCGCCCAGCTGATCCAATAATTGATTGACCCGGAACGGGTCATATGTTTATAGTAAATATGACCTAAAGTCCCTAACGACCCCGAAGGGTGTCGAATAATTTTTTAAATTTTATTTTGCTTAAGAGTGTAAAAATAGGATTATCGGAATCAAAAAGATAGTATTTTGTAAACCTCGTAAAATTCAAATATCTAAAAATTTGATTTTTTTTTGGGAAAAAAAGGATAAGCATAATATATTATTAAACAACTGAGGTATGTTTTACCCTACCAAAAAAAGCTAAAATATTATTGTTTTAACTAAAATACGAAAAATAATGTTCAACACCTGGCATAACTGCAGGAGCGGCATCTCTCGCGCTTAGATGGGAATAAGACAGGTGACCTGTCTACCGATCTTTAGGTATGTTCGAAGCCCAAAAAATTAGTTAATAATCAATAACATGAAATTACATTATAAAAAATAGCACTATTTAAGAAACTTAAATGAAAGCGGATAATTCACCGGTGCTCTGTTTGAAGCATTTATAGCATTCACGATAGGCATCACAAACCCCAGTATTCCTAAAATAACCCAACCTATAATGCCAACAATGATAAAAGCTAGTGGTATGCAAATTATAGCAAGAATGATAAGGCTGATTTGAAAATTGATAATGGCTTTGCCTTGTTCGTCAATATCCTGAACCTGTTCTTTTTGTGTGAGCCAGATAATTAGCGGGACCACAAGTCCACCGAATCCGGTAATGATAGTTAAAAGTTGTGACAAATGCATAATAACCAGTAGTTGGTTATCATCTCTTTTGCTTTGATTTACGACTTCCATAATAAGTTGTTTAAATTATAAGTAACAAAATTTTAGAAATGTTACATTCTAGTTTATTAAAATTTTATTGAGTTTCTAAAAAATGACTTTCTTTTTTAAGTTTTTGAGCCTGAAACACACTCATCAAGGCATAGCCTAGAATAACGAGAATCGCTACCTTAAAAAAAAGACCACTCAATATACGGTTTGTATCTAGAATTGCTGCAAAGACCCAATAGGCCAAAAGCAATACTAACGGAATGATAATAGATATTGCAGGTAAACGATAGGTGAGGAAACCAAAACCCACAAATAGCAATCCAAAAAACACACCGGGAATAAAATAAGTCCAAGGTAGCAAATCGTAGGAAATATTAAGAAAAATATACAAAGTACTGAATACAAAATAGGCGCCAATGACCCATAAGGCAATACGAGCTCTTTTAATTTTGGTTTGGGCGTCTGAAATAGCAGATTTTTTTAAGATGAGTTGTCCAATAAATTTAGATTGTTCCGCTTGGCTGGCATTAAAAGGATAACCGCAGTTAGTACAGTTTCCTGCATTGATTTTATTATGAGTTCTGCAAACGGTACAGGTTTTTTGTTCTGACATTTTATTTGTTTTGTTGGCAACTTTAAAGTTTTAAGCTAGTTTAGAATTTCAAATATATTTAAATTTTGGAAGTTTCGAGATATGAGTTTCCCGAATTTGCTTGGCCTTTCGAGATCTGCGGTATGAGTTTTTTATATGAGAATGCAACTGATTACTGCGACTGCAAACGGCGAAGGAACCAAGAGGTAAGAGGTAAGATATTAGATATGAGAAGTTAGATATTAGATATGAGAAGTTAGATATTAGATATGAGAAGTTTGATATTTTTAACTTTGTACTTCGTAATTCTAACGAACAAACTTTAAACTTTAAACATTAAACCTGAAACCAGAAACTTGAAACTTCAAACTTGAAACCTGAAACTTGAAACCTGAAACCTGAAACCTGAAACCTGAAACCTGAAACTTGAAACTAAAAAGAGGGTAGTCGGTAGTCGGTAGAGGGTAGTCTTGGTAAGTAGTAATGAGTAATTAGTAAGTAGTAATGAGTAAATTGACTTTCTTTAAATCGCATTACTCGTTTTTATAATTATTCTTTTTTCATTGAAACATCGCCCTTTGCGAACATAGCGTCTTCTTGGCGTGCGTTGCGGTAAAATTAAGCTGGTA
>CAYMXD010000502.1:0-2289 GCA_964394095.1 uncultured Mesohalobacter sp.
CTGATTAACGAATATCGAATTAAAATTAATACTTCTAAAATCAACATTCTTTGTTTTTTTGTCTGCCAACCTTAGGATGGTTCGATATTCTTTTTACTAAATAATGAACAAGGAACACCGATTAAAGAATAACGAATTAAAATCAAAACTTCAAAATTCAAAATTCCTTGATTTTTGCCTGCCAGCTTTAGGATGGTTCGATCAACCTCAAGTCTTTTTCACAAACAATCCCTCATCAGTCTTGTTTACCGTAGCCAGATCCTTTGCGCGAAGTCCTTTTAAAGCCTTGTCCCACTTTTTGTTGGATAAACCACTCTCAGCTTTGGCTTTATTGAGTTCTATAATTTTAGAACTTTTTAAAATTTCAATAATGGCTTTTTCCTCAGCAGAGAGCTCTACTTTTTTCTTTTCCGGTTTCATTTGAGGAAAAAACAAGACTTCTTGAATAGAGGGGTTATTGGTTAAAAACATAATCAGCCTATCCATACCAATGCCGAGTCCTGAGGTAGGCGGCATGCCGTATTCTAAGGCGCGTAGAAAATCATAATCTATAAATTCTGTGGCTTCTTCGTCGCCTTTTTTGGATAATTTCAATTGTTCTTCAAAACGCTCTCTTTGGTCGATGGGGTCGTTAAGTTCAGAGTAAGCGTTGGCGATTTCTTTACCGCAGACCATGAGTTCAAAGCGTTCGGTTAATTCTGGATTGTCGCGGTGGGTTTTGCACAACGGACTCATTTCTTTGGGGTAATCGGTAATAAATGTGGGCTGTATAAAGTTAGGCTCGCATTTTTCACCAAAGATTTCATCGATTAATTTCCCTTTGCCCATGCTGTCATCCACTTCTATGTCCAGGTCTGTACAAGCTTGACGCAATTCAGCTTCAGATTTTCCTGTAATGTCAAAATCGGTGTACGTTTTAATGGCATCGGTCATAGTAATACGCTTATACGGCGCTTTAAAGTCGATGTGCTGGTCTTTGAAAGTCGCTTTTGTAGTGCCATTAACAGACTTGGCACAATGTTCTAAAAGGTTTTCTACAAAACGCATCATCCAGTTGTAGTCTTTATAAGCCACATAGATTTCCATAGCCGTAAACTCAGGATTGTGCGTACGGTCCATGCCTTCATTACGGAAGTTTTTAGAAAATTCATACACACCATCAAACCCGCCAACGATAAGTCGTTTTAGATATAATTCATTGGCTATTCTTAGGTATAAAGGAATATCTAAAGCGTTGTGATGCGTGACAAACGGCTTGGCAGCTGCACCACCCGGGATAGGCTGTAGAACGGGCGTTTCTACTTCCATATAGCCTTCAGCATTAAAGAATTCGCGCATGGCTGCAAAGAGTTTTGTGCGTTTTACAAAAATGTCTTTCACATGAGAATTGACCGCCAAATCGGCATAGCGCTGTCTGTAGCGTTGTTCAGGGTCGTTAAACCCATCGTATTCATTCCCTTCTTTGTCTTTTTTGGGTAGGGGCAGGGGCTTTAAAGCTTTGCTTATCAATTCAAAATCCTTGACCATTACGGTCATTTCACCAACCTTGGTTGTAAATAATTTGCCCTGGATATAAATGAAATCGCCAATATCTAAAAGTTTTTTATAGATATCGTTATATTTGGACTTATCTTCACCGGTACAGATTTCATCTCGGTTGAAGTAAACTTGTATTCTGCCTTCAGCATCCTGTAATTCAGCAAAAGACGCTTTACCTTGAATACGTCTGGACATGAGTCGTCCAGCGATCTTTACCAATTTACCTTCTTCAAAATTTTCCTTGATTTGCTTAGAGTCACTGTTGGTTATTACCTCATCTGCAGGATAAGGGTTTATGCCGATAGATTTCAATTGATCTAGTTTATCTCTTCTAATGCGCTCTTGTTCAGATAAAGCCATACTTTATATTTTATGAGCCGCAAATATAAGGTGTTTTTGGAGAAAATAAATCTCAGGAAAAATTATTAATAAAGTCTTATAATATCTAACTACAAGCCTTACATCCTAATTTTGAACGGATGTTTTAATCCTTTAAAATTATCAAGTTTTGCCACCATGGAGCCAACCGCCAGTTCAGCTTTAATTTGGATGGGGATTTTGTTTTTATCATCAGAAATCCAAACGGTTACGCTTTCCTTTTCCTTAAAAACTCGTCCCGATTTCACATAGGGCTTAAAGACTAAGCAGAGCACATCACCAAATTTGGTTTCAATAACTTCTGTACCTAAATATTTGACTTTAAAATCAAAGTTTTCTTCATCAAAGAACATGTTTAATACAAATTCATCT
>CAYMXD010000503.1:0-2282 GCA_964394095.1 uncultured Mesohalobacter sp.
TTAAAATCACCAAGGTTTACATTAATTTTAATATAAATCTTTATCACGTCAAGAGATATTTATAGGGGTTTTGCCCTTTCTGATGACATTACTTTTTTCCTTTCTTTTAGGCTATTTCGGATGGAAAGTTATCCTTTGGATTTATCCTCAATACAACGAAATACTTCAAGGCTTTCCCTATAACGGCCATAATTATATTTTTGCTTTTGTATGTCTTAGTTTAAGTTTTTCTTTTGCTGTATATGCCAGATTTCGAAGAAAATTAAATCCACATAATTCTTTGGTTGCACCAATCATTTTTTGGTTTATTATATGTGCATTTATAAATGTCTATCTGCCTGGTGCAGCTTTTTTTATTTTGCCTTTAGGTTTTGCGATCCTAGCCTTTGCGTTGTCAACTTTTAGAGAGATTCCAAATTTGTTTTTAGTTTGGTTGATGTACACACCCGCCATAGGGCTACTTATACCACTTATACAATTCTTTCCTGTAGGTCTAGGCTTAGATATGATAGTTATTTCAACTGTACTATGTGCGCTTTTATTTGGTTTAATCAATGGTTTTATGGGTTATCTGCCTTTTCAGAGAGCTTTATCTACTATATTATTTTTATTGGGCATAGCTTATCTTATTGTAAGTCATGTCAACTCAGAATTTTCGAAGGACAACCCAAAGCCCAATAGTTTAGTTTATCTATTAGATCATGTTTCAGAACAAGCCTATTGGAATACTTACGATAAACAATTAGATGAATGGAACAGGCCATTTTTTAAAGACACTATATCTTTAGAAGACACCGCTTTTCAAAGTAAATATTCTACCTCATTTACCAAGTCTTCTGAAGCTCAATTTGTAAATTTTGAACCCTCTTACTTCGATATTAGCATCGACTCTTTAGATAATGATAGGCTAAAGGTTAATCTTAAAATTTCACCACAAGAAAACATCAAACGCATTGAAATACATGCAGATAAAGCCTATAATTTTGAAGAATTTAAGGTGAATCAAAAAGAGGCCGACAGTATCTACACAAAAACCAGTGCCTATCATATATTCAAAAAACGTTACAGCTCAAGACTGCTTACCTATCATGTGGTAAACCAAGAAGAGCTCAACATTGAGTTTGTAAGTAAGTTGCCATTGCCCGAGTTTCAAATTTTTGAAACCCGATTTGATTTACTGCAAAACACTAAATTGAAAGTGCCTCAACGCTCAGCATTTATGATACCAAAACCCTTTGTAGTTAACGATGCGATTATTATAAAGCAAAGTATTTTATTTAAATAGCCTTGAAAAGTAAACCAGAAATAGGAATTTTAGGATGCGGATGGCTGGGAAAAGCTGTGGCTAAAGTTTTAATTGAAAAAGGCTACAAGCTTAAAGGCTCTACAACAACAAGTGATGGTTTACAAGCATTATTAGACCTAGGGGTTCAGCCTTTTGTAATACACTTAAAACCACAAAGGCCAATAAGTAACTTAGAAAGTTTTCTCTCAGGACTACAGGCACTTATCATTGCTATACCTCCAAAATTCAGACAAGATGAAAACCAATTGCTGAATGCCTTTAAAATGATGTTTGAAAATTACGATTTTTCACATCTTGAAAAACTGATTTATGTGAGTTCTACAGGCGTTTTTGAAGATGGTATTGATCTGACTTATGATGAAGACTCCACACCAAATAACACCTCCAAAAGAGGTCAGTACCTCATAGATTTGGAAAGTCTAATCACTGATCAAAACCAAGTACAAAGTATAATCCTCAGGTATGGAGGACTCATTAAAAAAGGGGGAAGACATCCCATACATTACCTGAGTGGCAAAAAAGATATCCCAAATCCCGATGCGCCTGTAAACCTTATTGAACAATCTGATGCTGTAAACCTACTTTGCAAAATTATAGAAAGCTCCACACAACTTAAAATTTATCACGGCGTCTATCCTTCACACCCTAGCCGAAAGGAATACTATACAAGTAAGGCAAAGAGTTTGAATTTAGATCCACCTAATTTTGTTGCACAAAAACTGTCTCTAGGTAAAACAATCTTATCAGAAAAAACCAAAGCTGACTTAGGTTTTGAGTTTATGAGTTTCCCGAATCGTTCCTCTCGGAATCTTTGATATGAGGTTATAAGTTTATGAGTTTATATGTTTATAGGGTTATGAGTTATAGTAGTGTGAGTATTTTTATTTTAACCGCAAAGGGCGCAAAGTATTACGCAAGGTTCGCTAAGGTTTTGTGTAGTTTCTAGTTTTTAGTTTCAGGTTTCAAGTTTCAGGTT
>CAYMXD010000504.1:0-2273 GCA_964394095.1 uncultured Mesohalobacter sp.
AGGGATTGCAAGCGCAATTCGGCTTAATATTTTCATTTCCTTATAATGCGTCTCAATGGTTTATTGATAAGTTGGTTAATAAGTGTTAAGGAAAATGTTTTCGTTAGTAGATAAATGCTGTATTTTTGCTCAAAATTTAAAAACTGATGTCAAAAACCTCAAATTTAGAAGATTTTGTCACGCAGGTTCGCCGTGATATTTTAAGACAAGTTCACAAAGTAAATTCCGGTCACCCCGGTGGTTCTTTGGGTTGTACCGAATTTTTTTCAGTGTTGTTTCAAGACGTTCTGGAAGCTTCAACAGACTTTAATATGGATGGTAAAAATGAAGACATGTTTTTCCTTTCCAATGGTCACATCTCTCCGGTATATTATAGTGTTTTAGCGCGTAGCGGTTATTTTCCTGTTGAAGAATTAAACACATTTAGACTTATAAACTCCAGGTTACAAGGGCATCCTACTACACATGAAGGATTGCCCGGAGTACGAATAGCTTCCGGATCTTTAGGTCAGGGCATGTCTGTTGCTATTGGAGCAGCAATGTCTAAAAAACTTAATAAGGATAATCATTTAATATACAGCTTACATGGCGATGGCGAACTTCAGGAAGGTCAAAACTGGGAAGCTATAATGTACGCTGCCGGAAATAAAGTAGATAAATTGATTGCAACGGTTGATTATAATGGGCAGCAAATAGATGGAGCCACTGATGATGTCCTGCCCATGGGAAATCTTAAAGCCAAATTTGAAGCTTTTGGATGGGATGTTATCGAAGAAAATAACGGAAATGACATAGATGCTGTAAAACACAGTCTTAATTTGGCTAAGACCAAAACGGGCCAAGGTAAACCGGTAGTTATTTTACTTAAAACGGTTATGGGTAATGGTGTAGATTTTATGATGCATACGCATGCATGGCATGGAAAAGCGCCAAACGATGAACAATTAGAAATAGGACTGAAACAGAATATGGAGACTTTGGGAGATTATTAAACTCCCCTCCTAATTCCTTACAACTGGAAAGGAATTTATTTTACACTTGTTTAAAAATGATTGAAATTATTATTAATAGATAAAATTATAGAACCCTCATTTGAGAGGGTTTGGTTAGGCTTATGAAAACATACGAAAACACAGGAAACATAGACACAAGATCAGGATTTGGAGCAGGACTTGAAGTTTTGGGCGATCAAAACCCAAATGTTGTAGCGCTTTGTGCAGATTTGACAGGATCTTTAAAAATGGATGCATTTAAAGACAAACATCCGGAGAGATTCTTTCAAGTCGGTATTGCAGAAGCCAACATGATGGGAATTGCCGCAGGAATGACCATAGGCGGGAAGATTCCTTTTACGGGTACTTTTGCTAACTTTTCAACCGGTCGTGTTTATGATCAAATTCGCCAAAGCATAGCTTATTCGGGGAAAAACGTTAAAATATGTGCTTCTCATGCAGGTTTAACTTTAGGTGAAGACGGTGCAACCCATCAAATTCTGGAAGATTTGGGTTTGATGAAAATGTTACCTGGTATGACGGTGATCAACACCTGTGATTTTAATCAGACTAAAGCCGCAACCATTGCCATAGCTGAACATCAAGGGCCTGTTTACCTCAGGTTTGGCAGACCAAAAGTACCTAATTTTACATCTAAAAATCAAAGTTTTGACATAGGAAAAGCGGTCACACTTTTGGAAGGTTCAGATGTAACTATCGTTGCCACAGGACATTTAGTCTGGGAAGCTTTAGAAGCTGCTAAATCACTCAATGAAAAAGGAATCTCCGCTGAAGTTATTAATATTCATACGATAAAACCTTTAGACGAGGAAACGATTGTGACTTCTGCACAAAAAACCGGAGGTGTAGTCACTGCCGAAGAACATAATTTTCTTGGTGGTTTAGGTGAAAGTATCGCCAGAACCCTGGCTCAGCATCATCCCACGCCACAGGAATTTGTCGCTACGCAGGATACCTTTGGGGAAAGCGGTACACCGGCACAGTTGATGGAAAAATACGGGTTGAACGCTAAATCTATCGTCGAGAAAGCTATAAAAGTCATCGAGCGTAAGTAAATTGATAACAATTTTCAAGTTTATCCCTTAAAATGACAGACTCTGATGATCTGCTTAATTCTTTAAAAGGCTTATCCGCATGATTCTCAAAAAAAATAGCCCATGGATTCATCCATGGGCTAATGATAAAAATTGGTGATGCAAAACCGTTTAACCCACATTGCAGCTAACATTATGTAGGATGCCTTTCTCGTTGGGGTTTTGA
>CAYMXD010000505.1:0-2259 GCA_964394095.1 uncultured Mesohalobacter sp.
GTGAACTATCCTGGATTGAAAACTCACCCTCATCACAAACTGGCACAACAGCAAATGCATGGATTTGGCGGCATGTTGTCATTTGAACTTCAGGACAATTATCCGGCATTCGATTTTTTAAGCAATCTGGAACTTATAAAAGATGTTTTAAGCTTGGGCGGCGTAGAAACCACCATTCTTTCTCCTGCTAAAACCTCACATTCACTTCTGTCTGAAGATGAAAGACAAGCACAAGGTATTACAAATCAGTTGTTAAGACTGTCATGTGGTGTTGAAGATACGGAGGATATTATCAATGATTTTGAAAACTGTATCCATAAAATAACATAAAACTATTGCTTAAATAATAAGTCATAGATATAGCCTATAGTGATATAAAAAAAGATAACTTATATTTCACATATTTAGTCTATTAGAGACGTATTTTTGTACCAGAAATTAACTTAAAAACGAAATATTATGTCAATTGTAGGAAAAAAATTCCCAGATTTAAAAGTCAACGCCATGAACGATCTTGGCGACACAATTCAAATTAATGTCTTAGAGGAGGCCGTAAAAAACAATAAAAAAGTTGTTTTATTCTGGTACCCTAAAGATTTCACTTATGTATGTCCAACCGAATTACATGCTTTTCAGGAAGCTTTACCGGAGTTTGAAAAGCGAAACACCATCGTTATTGGTGCATCATGTGACACCGCAGAAGTGCATTTTGCTTGGTTGAGCACGTCTAGAGATGACGGAGGAATTGAAGGTGTAACTTACCCCATCCTTGCAGACTCTAATCGTAACCTCAGCAGTAGATTAGGTATTTTAGATATCACCAACGAAAGATACGATGAAGAAACCGGAGATGTTACTGTAGATGGTGATAATGTATCGTATAGAGCTACATATCTTATTGATGAAGAAGGTACTGTATTTCACGAAGGTGTAAACCATATGCCCTTAGGTCGTAATGTATCTGAATTCTTACGAATGATAGATGCCTATACGCACGTTCAAAAACACGGAGAAGTTTGCCCTGCTAACTGGGAAGAAGGTAAAGAGGCCATGCAGCCTAACAGAGAAGGCACAGCATCCTACCTCTCCAGCAAGTAAATAATAATCCAAACAGGCCATTCCAAAGGTTTGGTCTGTTTTTTAAAAAAATAAATAAAAAATTATGTTTAAAGAACTAAAAGAAGATAATCTTCAAGAAGAAGTAAATGATAATGAAACCGTTGTGGTACAATATGCCGCCAGCTGGTGTGGAAACTGCCGTTTGATGAAACCAAAATTCAAAAAACTGGCTTCAGAAAATGAAGGTATTCCGTTCATTATAGTTGATGCAGAGAAATTGCCGGAGTCCAGAAAATTAGCTAATGTGAATAATTTACCCACATTTGCAACTTTTAGACACGGTAAATTTGTCAACCAAGTTCAAACCAACAAATTCGAATCTTTAAAAGACCTAGTCAATGAAGTTACCGATAATTAAACACTTACAGAGAAATAACGATGCTGAAAAGTTGCAGCACGCCATGGATGTTTTAGAATCTTTTTCTGAACACCGCTCTGTCAAAGAGCACGAAATGGACGTTGTAGGCGAATTGGTGACCAATATTGCCGGTGCCATAGAAATGGACAAAATGGTTAAAGACGGCATGTCTGAAAAAGATGCCGCCAATACTTTTGCTAAACGAGTCCTTGGTTCTATAGACCAATAGCGCTAAACGTTTACTTTAAAGAAGCTGTCTTAAACTAAAATGATATAAGATGTCAATCTGAACTCGTTTCAGATTCCCAGATTATTTTGTTCTCATTGAGTTCAAATTCCAATCCCGAACTTACTAGATACGATATCACATATTAGTTTGAGGCAGCTTTTGTTATTTCAATACGTCTTTCCACATCTCCTTTACAATTTGCCAGTCGAAGGATTCTGCCATTTTTCTTCCGTTGATAGATAAACGCTTTGTGAGTTGTTCATCATTCAATAATTCACATACCGCATTGTGCATTTTTTCAACATCATCAGACGGAACTAAAAGTGCATTTTTATGGTTTTCTAAAAGATAAGGAATTCCACCCACATTTGTGCTTACCACGGGAAGACCCAAAGCCATGGCTTCAATCACACTTACCGGTGTATTGTCTATATTTGTCGTATTTATAAAAATGTCAAATTCTTCTGAGTAAGATATCCATTCTTTCTTAGTCAACCGACCTGTGAATTTTACTGAGAGTTGATGTTTTGTTGCATATTCTCTGCATTTGTCT
>CAYMXD010000506.1:0-2253 GCA_964394095.1 uncultured Mesohalobacter sp.
AACTTAAGGGTAAATTTATTGGGGAAAATTTGGAAAAGTCTTTCATCAATGTCATCAATATCAGTCAATATAAAGCCACGATAAGTCAGCTCGATGGAAAGTTTGAAATAGAAGCCAAAGTAGGCGACAGTATTTTAATCTCATCTATTCAGTATAAGGAAATGAAATTTGAAGTAAAACCCGCATTTTTTGAAGAGGATATAGAAATACCACTTAAACTAAAAGTTAATGAATTATTAGACGTTAATATTTATTCTCTGGGACTTACAGGCAATCTTCAAAAAGATGTTGAAAATATAAAAACCAATAATTTTAGCCAGACTCAACTTGGCTTTCCGGCATATAAACAACGTTATACCAGAGCAGAAAGGCGTTTGTACACGGCAATGAGTTCTCAAGGTGGTGTACCTCTTGATTATTTATTCAATCTGATTAGCGGTGATATCAAAAAGTATAAAAAACTTATTGAATATGAGAGAATTGACAAAAACAAAGGGACACTAAACAGTCTGTTTCCAAGTAGGTTTTACACCGAAGATTTAAATGTTGATGAAAGTTTAATTGAAGATTTTATTTATTATTGCCTCGAAAACAATCCTGATGTGTTAAAACTAATCAAAGAAAGAAATAAATTGTTACTTATAGAAAAGCTTCCACAATTAGCGGAAGAATATATTAAAATGAAAGAAAACGAAAAAGACAAAACCCAAACCATAGATGATTAGACTATTTTTATTTACCCTATTATTATTGAGCTCCAGTTTCTTAAATACTGCACACGAATATTATGTTAGCCTAACAGAAATCACATTCAATCCCGATAACCAAAGGGTGGAAATCATTTCCAGAGTTTTTCATGATGATTTTGAAAAGGTCCTAAAAGCGAGATACGATAACCAATTAGTATTCAGACCTTCAGAGCAATCTGATGAAATTGAGGCTTTTATTAAATTATATCTCAATGAAAAATTTAAAATTTCTATCAATAATAGTCCTTCAAAAATTGAATATTTAGGATACAAATTCGATCAGGACAGGGTGAATATATTTTTGAAAATTGAAAATGTACAAGACTTCGATGTCATCAATATTGAAAACCTCTTACTTACAGATTTGTTTGAAGATCAAAAAAACATTGTTCACTGTTTTAAACTAAATCAAAAAAAGAGTGTCCTATTGACGCGCTTCGACCCTGAAGCTATGTTAAAATTTAATTAGAAAACCCCCCAGGCTTAATTATAATTCTATTTTTAGCCAACAAAAAATCATACAGAATGAAAAAGAATATTTTATTGCTATTAGGACTTTTCGTGAGTTTTAGTTTTTACGCACAGGAAAAACCTGAAAAAGAAGAAGGTCATACTAATCAAAATAAATTTAGACAACTCTATCAGGAATTTGCAACACCAAATCAATACAGAACGGCTTCGGGTGCTCCTGGACCTGCGTATTATCAAAATACAGCAGACTACGAAATGGACATCATTTTAAATGAAGATACTAAAGAGATTTTTGGTGAGGAGACCATCACTTATACCAATAATTCACCAAATACCTTAGAATACCTATGGGTTCAGCTTGACCAAAATATTAGAAAACCTGACAGCCCTTCAAAAGAAAAGGATGGAAGCGGTTTTAGTCCAGTGTTAAGACCAGGTTCTATTGTTAGTGATTATATGGATAAAAAACCTTTCGAAGGTGGATTCAATATTGAAGAAGTGTCTTTAAAAGGTGTCCCACTTAAATATAGTGTCAACCAAACAATGATGAGGGTAGAAATGCCGGAACATCTTGAACCTGGCGATGATTTTAGTTTTTATATCAAATGGAACTACAAAATAAACGACAGAATAGCAGACGGTGGTCGTTCCGGTTATGAAAATTTTGAAGAAGAAGATAATGCCATGTTTATTATTGCACAGTTTTTCCCAAGAATGGCTGTGTACAATGATGTAGAAGGCTGGCAAAACTACCAGTTTTGGGGTTCAGGAGAGTTCGCATTGCCGTTTGGAGATTACGAAGTAAACATAACCGTACCCGCAGATCATATTGTAGAAGCCACAGGTAATCTTGAAAACAGAAAGAAAATTTACAGCAAAACCATGATGGAACGCTATGAAAAAGCGAAAAAGTCATTTGATAAACCTGTCATTATTGTTACCGAAGAAGAAGCCATAGAAAACGAAAAAACTAAATCTACCAAAACCAAAACCTGGTCATACAAAGCTGAAATGGTTAGAGATTTTGCATTCA
>CAYMXD010000507.1:0-2251 GCA_964394095.1 uncultured Mesohalobacter sp.
TAAGCAAACTTTATTTATCACTTGAAAACTTCAAATCCTAGCAAGTGATTCAAAAAAACTAATTCAAACTCGTAAAATGAGATAGATTTTCAAATTAGAATTTGATTAAAACCTGTCTGAAGTCATAGTCTTTGATATTTTTTGAAAATGCCTTATGAAATTATAAGGATAACTGATATATTTACATTCCAATCAATTTTTTCGATCTATGTCCAAAACATTTCAAACTAAAGTCAACGATAAATACGAGTTTAAGTTCTCTGAAGATGACATTTCAACGCAAGACATTTTAAATATTTCTGAGGACAAACTGCATATGCTTGTTCAAAATGAATCCCATCAACTTGAAGTTGTAGGCCGAGATTTACTCCAAAAAACCTATCAGGTAAAAATCAATTCTAACGTCTATGAAGTCAAAATCTCAAACGATTTAGACCTCTTGATTAAAGAATTAGGCTTATCTATTGGCAAAACCCATTTAGAAAATGAAATTAAGGCTCCGATGCCCGGATTGATTCTAGAAATAAATATTGAAGAAGGTCAGCAGGTTAAGGCCGGTGATTCTCTGTTGGTTCTGGAAGCCATGAAAATGGAAAACACCATTACAGCACCAAGCGATGCAACCATAAAATCTGTGGCTGTAGAAAATGGGCAGTCCGTAGCCAAAAACGAACTTCTTATTGAATTAGAATCCTAATTTGATTGAAAATAAAAAAACAAAACCCTTAACAATGAAAAAAATACTTGTAGCCAACCGAGGCGAAATCGCCTTAAGAGTGATGAAAAGTATACAAAAAATGGGCATCAAAACGGTGGCTGTATTTTCTGAAGCCGACAGAAATGCCCCGCACGTAAGATTTGCCGATGAGGCCGTCTGTTTAGGGCCTGCGCCGTCTTCAGAATCTTACCTCAAAGCCGATAAAATCATAAGCGTGGCCAAATCTCTAAATGTAGATGGTATACATCCCGGCTATGGCTTTTTAAGTGAAAATGCAAATTTTGCCCAAAAGGTAGCGACTGAAAATATCACCTTTATCGGACCCAAACCGCATGCTATAAAAGTGATGGGCGATAAACTGGCCGCTAAAGAAACCGTAAGAGGCTACGATATTCCCATGGTACCGGGAATCGATGAAGCCATAACCGATGTAGAAAAAGCAAAGTCTATTGCCAAAGAAATTGGATTCCCAATTTTAATTAAAGCCTCTGCCGGTGGTGGTGGCAAAGGCATGCGCATTGTAGAAGATGAAAAATCCCTAGATGAACAAATGAAACGCGCCATCAGCGAAGCCAAATCTGCTTTTGGTGACGGTTCTGTGTTTATTGAAAAGTACGTCACCTCACCAAGACACATCGAAATTCAGGTGCTTGCCGATACCCATGGCAACGTGATTCATTTGTTTGAACGCGAATGTAGTGTACAGCGCCGACATCAAAAAGTAGTTGAAGAAGCCCCGTCTGCAATTCTTACCCCGGAATTGAGAGATAAAATGGGTAAAGCCGCCGTAAATGTCGCCAAATCCTGCGACTATGTTGGTGCAGGAACGGTTGAATTCCTGATGGACGCCGACCACAACTTTTATTTCCTAGAGATGAATACCCGACTTCAGGTAGAGCATCCGGTCACCGAATGGATTACCGGTGTGGATTTAGTTGAACAGCAAATCAAAATTGCACGGGGTGAACATTTGAGTATTAAACAAGAAAACCTCAAAATACAAGGCCATGCTTTAGAACTCCGTGTTTATGCTGAAGATCCCACCAATGACTTTATGCCGAGTGTAGGTCGATTGAATAAATACAGACTGCCTGAAGGCGACAACATCCGTGTGGATAATGGTTTTGAAGAAGGTATGGATATTCCGATTTATTACGATCCTATGTTGTCTAAATTAGTGACCTACGGCGATACTCGTGAAGCAGCAATTCAAAAAATGATTGAAGCTATAGATCACTATGAAGTTGAAGGCGTAGAAACCACATTGAGTTTTGGAAAGTTTGTTTGTCAACACGACGCCTTCCGATCCGGTAATTTTGACACCCATTTTGTCAAAAACTACTACACCCCCGAAAAACTTGAAATACAATACGAAGAGGAAGCTAAGCTGGCTTCTATCATAGCCATAAAAACTTACCTTGAAGAACGAAAAGCACTACAAACCCCTGACGGTAATAAAAATTAAAACACATGAGTACAAATAAAAGTGATATTCAAGATAAAATTTATCAGGCCAAACTAGGCGGAGGCGAA
>CAYMXD010000508.1:0-2249 GCA_964394095.1 uncultured Mesohalobacter sp.
ACCCTATATTGATAGTTTGAATATAAAAGGTTTAGTGAATGGAGATATTAATATTTACCAAAAGAAAGGTAATTATGCTCCAAATCTTGATGTTAATGTTGAAGACTTTTCAGTCAATGATTTCAATTATGGCGAGATGCAACTATCAGCTAACGGAAATAAAGATTTATCTGATTTTAATATCAATGCCATCATATCTGATGAACAAAAAAAATATTTAACCGCAGAAGGCATTATTAAAAGTAAAAACGGAGTTCAGACCATAGATCTAGATGCTAAACTCAGTAAACTAGACATCAGTTCGCTAAGTCCCTTGGGAGCGGATGTTATTAGCAGATTGAGAGGAAAGTTGAATGGAAAAGCAAAACTTTTCGGCAACCTAAATAATCCTAATATGTCGGGTGAAATATTTATGGAGGATGCCGGGCTGAAGTTTCCATATCTCAATGTTGATTTTGATTTTAAAGAAAATTCAAAAATCACCCTAAATGAAAAACAATTTATTTTTGAAGATATTCAGCTCACCGATACCAAGTATAAAACCGAAAGTGTGTTAAGCGGTTTTATTTCACATGAACAGTTTAGAAACTGGAATCTCAATCTAAATTTAGACGCAGAGAATACAGTTACTTTAGATACATCTTTTGAAGAAGAAAGTTTGTATTATGGTACAGCTTTTATTTCGGGTAATGCATCTATTACCGGACCAACTGATGCCTTGGTTATAGATGTTAATGCTAGAAGTCAGCCCAATACCGTGTTTAATATTCCACTTTCTGATACTGAAACAGTTGGAGATAATTCATTCATTTATTTTCTCACCCCAGAAGATAAGAAAAATAAAGCCGAAGGTAAAAATTATACATTTGAAGAAATTTCCGGACTCACACTTACTTTTGATCTTGATATTACGGAAGATGCTTTAATTGAAGTCGTTATCGATCAAGAGAGCGGGAGTGCCCTTAAAGGTAGAGGTTTTGGGAATTTGCGTTTAGAAATTAATACTAATGGTAAGTTTGATATGTATGGTGATTTTAATGCACTCTCCGGAGAATATATCTATAAATATCAAGGACTTATAGAAAAAAAATTTGAAGTTGTTCCCGGTGGTTATATATCTTGGGACGGCAACCCTGTTGATGCCAATATAGATATCGAAGCCAAATATAGAACAGACGCTAATCCTGCTGTTTTACTGGACAATCCTTCAGTAAATAGAGAAATTCCTATTGATGTATTAATTAGTTTAAAAGGTCAACTCATGCAACCGGATATCAGGTTCGATTTAGATTACCCCAACCTGAGTTCTATCGTAGAATCTGAGTTGGACTACAGATTGCAAGGGCGAGAAAATATAGAGCGGCAAGCCCTTTCTTTAGTTGTGCAAGGGACGTTTTTTAACGATGAAAATGCAGGAATCAATAATCTACAATCTAACCTTTTAGCAGAAAGAGCTACCAGTATTTTAGATCAGATTTTAAGAGATGAGGATGGTAAATTCAATATTGGTTTTGATTACGTTCAAGCTGAACGCACACCAAACCAGAATGCCATAGGATCAGATCGTGTTGGCATGACTCTACAAACCCAGTTGAGTGATAAAATTTTTATTAACGGTCGTTTTGGGGTTCCCGTAGGAGGGGCAACACAATCTTTTGTCTTTGGTGATGTTGAGGTTAATTTTCTTTTAAACAAATCCGGTTCCTTGCGAGCTCAAATGTTCAATAGAGAGAGTAATATACAGTTTATTGGAGAAGAGTTGGGATATGCACAGGGAATAGGTATTCTTTATACAGTAGATTTTGAAACCTTTGGAGAATTATTGCGAAAAATGATAGGCAAATACTCTCGTTTGTCCAAAAAAGACGAAAAGAAAGAAGATAATTCTGCTGATAAATCCTTAGTTCCAGCTTATATTACACTCCCACATGAACAGTAAACACTTTATAAATTAAAGTTTGCTACCAAAAGCTAAATCTCCTGCATCACCCAAACCTGGCACGATGTAACCTTTTTCATTAAGTTTTTCGTCAATATCTGCAACCCAGAGGTGAGTGTCTTTAGGGAAATGTCTTTTTAAATGTTCGACACCAGGTTGAGCTGCAATGGCACAAAGAATATGTACAGATTTTAATTGAAATTTATCACTCAAAGCTTTATAAACTTCTACTATAGAATGCCCTGTAGCCAACATTGGGTCTACCAAAATTAAATCCTTTTTGGTTAAATCTGGTGAAGCACAATACTCC
>CAYMXD010000509.1:0-2246 GCA_964394095.1 uncultured Mesohalobacter sp.
ACCGCAAGGCACGCAAATTTTCCGCAAGGTTCGCAAAGAGCAGAATATAAGTAAATTAAAATTCTTTCACTTAATGTGCCTTAATGTCTTAATGTTTTTAAACGCATTGGAGCACTTTAGTTAATAATGAACTTAATAGTCAAATGTTATATTAATTGGAATATGGTCGGTGCGCATTCAGGGACTACTGACTATCGATTTAACATGGGTCGCCTCAATTAGTTTGTATATTTAATATTCTCAAATAATTTTACCACGTGAAAATAACTTTGCAGAATAAATAAATTGAAAAATAAGGAATCATGCGGATAAGCATATTCTTAAATTTGATTATCCATTGAGTTTTTAGCACACGGATAATTTTATTCAAAATTGTTCCTAATTTTTTTCATTTGGAAGCAGTAAATGGTTAAAACCATTTCCATTGCCTTGATATCATTTTAACACCCACGATTAAAATCGTGGGCTTTTAAATATATGGTATGAATCCATGAGCTGAATAAAAATAAAAAAACCCTACTCAATTAAGAATAGGGTTTGTAATATGTAGATTTTTTATACATTTATAATATCACCATTTTTATCATGAAAATGGTATTCGAGATAAGTATAGGCATCACGAGGTTGGATTTTTACCCAGCGTTTGTGGTCAAAAAACCACTTACTTCTTGGCGAAGGAAATCCTTTTGTCAAAAATGCGGCTATAAAAGGGTGAGCCGATAATGTGACGTTTTTGTAATTCTTCTTAATGATTTTTTGAAGTTCTGCTTGCAGTCTGTTGATGACGACCACAGGGGCTTCTACTTCTCCATTTTCATTAGGATTTTTCTCGCGGGTTTTGATATCCAATTCCGGTCGAACGCGTTGACGAGTGATTTGAACCAAACCAAATTTGGTTGGCGGCAAAATTTTGTGTTTTGCACGGTCATCACTCATTTCATCTCGGAGCGTGTTGTATAATTTTTTACGGTTTTCAGCATTGTGCATATCTATAAAGTCTACAACAATTATCCCACCCATATCTCTAAGGCGGAGTTGTCTAGCGATTTCCACAGCACTTATAATGTTAACCTGTAGTGCAGTTTCTTCTTGACTTTTAGCTTTATTGCTTCGATTGCCACTATTCACGTCTATCACATGCATGGCTTCGGTATGCTCTATAACCAGGTATGCCCCTTTGGTCATGGTTACCGTTTTACCAAAAGACATTTTGATTTGACGTTCTATATTATACTTTTCAAAAATGGGGACTTTAGAATTATAAAGCGAAACGATAGATTCTTTATCTGGAGCGACCTCACCGACATAATCTTTGACTTGGGTATAAAGCGCTTCATCATCTATACAAATAGATGTAAAGGAGTCATTAAATATATCACGTAAAAGGGATGAAGTTTTGTTGAGTTCGCCCAGAACTTTAGTTGGTAATTTTTGAAGCTTACTGATTTTTTTACACATGGCTTTCCAGCGATTCATCAGGTTTTGTAAGTCATTGTCTATTTCTGCTACTTTTTTACCATCGGCAACAGTTCTAACAATTATTCCAAAGCCTTTAGGTCTAATGCTTTTAACCAATCGCTTAAGTCTGTCTTTTTCTTCTGAACTTTCTATTTTCTGAGAAACAGAAATGCGTTCAGAAAATGGGACAAGTACAATGTATCTGCCTGCTAAGGACAGTTCACTGCTTAATCTTGGACCCTTGGTAGAAATAGGTTCTTTGACCACCTGTACAAGTACAGACTGGTTGGGATGTATTACATCAGTAATCTTTCCATTTTTATCGATATTTTTTTCATTATGAAAATCTTTAAGGTCGTAATTTTTCAATTTACCCGATCTTAACTTCTTAGTGAATTGGATCATGGTTTTGACCTGAGGACCTAAGTCGTGATAATGTAAGAAACCATCTTTTTCGTAGCCTACATTCACAAATGCTGCGTTTAAGCCACTCAATGCTTTTCGTACATCAGCTAAAAAAATATCGCCAACAAGAAATTTTGTGTCTTCGTTTTCTTTATGTAATTCTATAAGTTTACCATCTTTGAGTAAGGCAAAATCTACAGCATCAGAACTTGATTGAATAATTAATTCTTTGTTCATGCGTATAGGGTATTAGTCCTCAATAAAATTTTGAGGATTGTTAAACAAATGTTTCACTTTAACTCAAAGTGATAGGCTGAAGATGCAAATGTTTTAAAATGCATCAATGTCAAAGAACTTCTATCTTTTAGGATAAAGAATTATTT